>JBKJTK010000113.1:0-2911 GCA_046590875.1 Chiayiivirga sp. | reverse complement strand
TGCTGTGCACCATTTCTCTGCCGGTAATCGTCGCCTCCGCGTCACGCGGGCCGATGGCAGCGCGCTGTTGCAGGAAGTTGTACTGCCGTTGGTCCGCTCGGATCGCAACGTAGTGATGTTGGCCGGAAACGGCACGGCCCTGGCGCCGTTCGAGCTGCGCGTGAGTGCCGATCACAACTACCCGTTTGACCTTTTGGTTGCCCGAGTATCGCTCCAACACGCCAACCTTGCCGTTAGTGGCGAAGTGATGAAAACCATCGATTCGTGCGGCTCGTCGCGTCGAGAACAATTCGAGAGGTTCGGCTACGGTACCGACGAAATTCCGAATCGCCCGCGCGGTTCGGGCGGCAGCAACCTTGCTTTCCATCCACCCTTGAGCGGTTGCGTCTTGTCCCTGAACGCGCCGGGGAGCAGTGGGTCGGCGGATGTGGCCGTGACGGCGACTGTGGGAGACAGGATGCGTCGTTTTGCGATCGGCGATGGTGTCAACGAGCCCTATCAGATGGTGATAATCCATCAGGGCCGTGAGACGGTCCTTCCGCGGTTCGAACCATCCGCTTCGATCGAAGGATTGTGGCATTCGCCAACGTCGATACCTGGCACGGGCGTCCAGGTTTCCTTCGCGGCGGACGCACCGAGTGGGCAGCAGGTCTCATTGATGTTCTTCGGGTACGACGCCACGGCCAACCCGAGGTGGCATCTGATGGTGCCCTCGCGCATGAGAGTTTCTGGGATGTTGGACGCTCTTGAATACCTGGGGGGCCATCCCGACGGCACCCGGGCAGCGGTGCCATTTGGTCAGGGGCCTGTCTATCTGCGGCTGCACTCCTGTACGGAGATGACGCTGATTTCGCCGGGCGCAAACTTACGCGAACGATCCATGTTCCCGCGGGCCCCACGCAATGCCATCCGCTTACACAAGCTGTTCCCGCCAGGCTGTCCGGCGCCCGCACCGGTCTCGAAGGAGTGAGCCAAATGACCCGATTCCTGATTGTATTGACTACGGCGATTCTCGGCCTGGGCGCATCGGCGTACGCAGCCGCCACCGACATCCAGATTGGCAATGTGGCTCCGGCCAGCGGCGACGTGCAGTTGTACGTTGACGGAGTCCGGTTTGGGCCGACGCTGGCCTACCTCGCCTTCGCCAAGATCGCGCGCAACGACGGCCCGCTGCGTGTTGAAGCCGTGGCCGGGGGCGATCGCTTGCTGGCCGCCGCCACGCTCGATCTGCAAGCCGACCCGCGCATTCAGCCGATGTTGGTTCTGGTAGGCAACGGTTCGGAGCAGCCATATTCCATTCGTCTCTACCAACGCGTCGGCCTTGCCGAAACAAAGGACGCTAATTCATCGTCACGCGCCAAGAGCATTGAAAATGCGGCGGTAGCTGCGCACCATCTCGCGCCGTATGCGGAATCGACCGGCGACGCCTCGCTAATAAACGTTCTCTCTTGCCTGGGCGTATCGCCGAACTCATCCAGCGCTGCCTCGACAAGTCTGTCGCGCAACCCGGGATTCGGAGCCGTGGTTGCCCATCCGCACAGCTCCTTGCAAGAGATCAATACTTGCAGGTTTACCGCCACCCACCCGATCATGGGCGGGTTCGACGTCACGGTGCCGATGACGAGCCATCGCACGGTGCGCTTCATCTTGGTGGGCGACGGGAACAACTCGCCGTTCCGGTTGGTTGTAGCGCAGGACGGGGTGGTGCTGCAGATCGTCGAGCCCTCGACCCCGATGCCTGCCGCCCTGATCCGCTCCGACGATGTCTGGTTCGACCTGTCACGGCCCGCACAGTCCATCACGCTCTACGAGATTCCCGGCGGGCCCGACGTGTTCGGCTTCTGGTTCACCCACAACGCCGACGGCACCCCGACCTGGTTCTTTTTCGACGGCGTCGCTACCGACCTGCCCGGTCAGCGCGACCTGACGATGCACCGGGGCACGGGCAGCGACGAAAATCCAACAGTCCTGGTCGGCAGCGCCCGCCTTTTCTACCTGGATTGCAACAATGCCGAATTGCGCGTGCTGTCGGGAGAGCGCGAGTTCCACACCCTGCGTCTGCGCCGTTCCCGCGAGGTAGACGCCTGCGACGCTCTGGAATAGGGTCAGTGTGGGGGGTGAGCCCCTGATCGCTTTGGTCGGGGGCTCACACACTTTGCAACGTCTTTGGTCTATGCTCGGCCGCCAAGATGACTCCACCCGCGCCGACGGCTTCGATCCATGCCCTGACCTACCCTGCGTCGGGTTGGCGGCATGCCGATGCGCGCGACGGCTCGATGCCGCGGGTTCTTTCACTCGACGCCAATGGCCGCATCCTCGATTGGATGTCGTGGCAGGACGCCGCCTGCCTCTACGTGCGCGATGCGGTGGCCTGGACCTTGGGCGATCCGTGTCTGACCCTGCATGGCGGCTGGAACCGACAAATCGGACGCCAGAGCCTACTCAACCTGCATCCGATCGTGGCCTCCAAAGGTCGCGCCCGGCCTCACGCGCTCGACCCGGCACCGGCGCTCACCAACACGGCGCTGTTCGCGCGCGACGCCCATCTTTGCCTGTATTGCGGCCAGCAGTTCAGCCGCTATCAGTTGACGCGCGACCACGTGCATCCGATCTCGCGCGGCGGTCGCGACGTGTGGGAGAACGTGGTCAGCGCCTGCCTGCACTGCAACGTGCGCAAGGGCGGCCGCAACCCGGCACAGGCCAGCATGCCCCTGCTGGCGGTACCGTACCGGCCAAGCTGGGTTGAACACCTGATCCTGTCGAACCGCAATATCCTCGCCGACCAGATGGCGTTCCTGAGAAGTCAGCTGCCCAAGAAGCATGCCCGTGACCACCTGGTGCTGCACCCCGGCGCACGCGCCGAGGTCTGTTGAGGGTGGCGCGCGCTGCGGCCGGACGCCCGGGAACGTTC
>JBKJTK010000409.1:0-4109 GCA_046590875.1 Chiayiivirga sp. | reverse complement strand
ATCGCCGCAGGCCCTTCTCCGCCCAGGCGCATGCCCACCGGTGAGTGCAGTCGCGGCTGCAACGCGTCGCGTGCGTCGGTCGACAACAACTTGAACAGATCTTCGCGTCGACGCCTTGGGCCAAGCAGGCCGATGAAGGCGATCGGACTTCCCGCCAGCGCCTGCAGCGCTTCGCGATCGAACTCGAAATGGTGATGCATCACCAGCGCCGCCTTTGCCGCGCGCACTTCATCATGCTGCAGCGCCACCTCGGCAGGCTGCGCCAGTGTGAGATCGGCAAGGTTGGCCACCGCCAGCCAGCGCGCGCGGCGTTCGATCAGCACCGTCTTCCAGTCGAGCGCCCGCAGCAGCGGCAACAGCACCTCGGTTTCCGGGCCCGCGCCGAAGACCGCGATGCGCGCCGGCGCTGCGAACGGAATGTCCCAGTCCGGTCGGTTGCGTGACCACGGGCACGGCGACGCAGGCACGCGCCATTCGCACATCGCTTCATTGCCCTGCGCACGCAGGCCGCCGCTTTGGTCCAGGGTCAGGATCAGCGATGAGGACTGCTGCATCCAATGCCCGATCAACGCATCCCAGCCGGGCAAGGCCCGCAATGGCAGCAAGGCCAGCCGCAACTGGCCGCGACATCCGAGTGCCGAGCCGGCGAGCAGATCCGCGTCGTCGCGCGTGTCCAGCTCCAGCCACTCGATCCTTCTGCCCGCGGCGGCAGCAGCGGCACGCGCGGCGATCTCCGGTTCGAGGCAGCCGCCGCTGAGCCATCCGACCTGTCCTGCTGCGCCGCCGAACAGCGCGATCGCACCCGCGCGTACATAGGTCGAACCTTCGGTTTCCAGCACCAGCGCCAGCACCGCATCGTCACCGCGCTGCGCGGCAACGCCAGAAGCTTCGAGCACGGCGCGGTGGGCGATCGGCATGATGCGGCCGATTCTCGCGGCTGATGGCGCTGGTTCGCAATCGCCACACGTTGGAGTAGTCTGCCGACTGCCCCAGCCGACACGAGGGATGCGCATGAAGCTGCACGTGAATGGCGCCGAACACGAGGTCAATGCCCCCGCCGACATGCCGCTGCTGTGGGCGCTGCGCGACTTGCTGGGCCTTACGGGCACCAAGTTCGGTTGCGGCACCGCGCAGTGCGGCGCCTGCACGGTACATGTCGACGGCGCGCCGCTGCGCGCCTGCGTGACCCCGGTGGCGGCTGTCGTCGGCAAGAAGATCACCACCATAGAAGCGCTTTCAACCGACGCCAGCCATCCGGTGCAGCGCGCCTGGGCCGAACTCGACGTGGTGCAGTGCGGCTACTGCCAATCCGGCCAGATCATGTCCGCGGTGGCGCTGCTTGCGGCGAAACCCGATCCCAGCGATGCCGACATCGACGCCGCGATGAGCGGCAATATCTGCCGTTGCGGCACTTATCAGCGCATCCGCGCGGCGGTGCATCGCGCGGCAGAACTGGCCAAGTCTTAGTTTTGAGTTCGGAGACCTTCTCCCGACGGGAGAAGGAAAACAGCACAGCATCGGAGGTTCCCCTGAACACCGTGATGCAACCTTCGCGCCGCGATTTCCTCAAGACCGGTGCCGTCGTCGGCGGCGGCCTGGTGATCGCCTTCGTCGTGCCTGGCGCCCATCGATTCCTCGCGGCGCAGGAGACTGCCGCCGCCACGCCCTTTGCTCCCAACGCCTACCTTCGCATCGGTGCCGACGACAGCATCACGGTGCTGCTGGCGCACTCGGAGATGGGCCAGGGCATCTGGACCGCGCTGCCGATGCTGATCGCCGAAGAACTGGACGCCGACTGGTCGAAGATCCGGGTCGAGCATGCGCCGGCCGCGCCGGCCTATGCGCATACGCTGTTCGGGATGCAAATGACTGGCGGTTCGACTAGCGTCGCGACCGAGTTCGAGCGTTATCGTCAAGCCGGTGCGGCGGCACGCGCAATGCTGGCGCAAGCGGCGGCGGCACGCTTCAAGGTGGCGCTTTCACAGATCAGCATGGAGAACGGCGAAGCGATCGCGGGCGAACAACGTGCACGTTTCGGCGAACTCGCCGACGACGCCGCGAAGCTGTCCGCGCCCGATCCGAAATCGCTCAAGCTCAAGGACGCCAAGGACTGGAAACTGATCGGGAAGGCCACCAAGCGCCTGGATACGCCGGAGAAGATCACCGGTCGCGCGCAGTTCGGCATGGATGTGCGCTTCGACGGTTTGCTGACAGCGCTGGTCGCGCGCGCTCCGGTATTCGGCGCCACGGTGAAATCGTTCGACGACAGTGCCGCGAAAGCAATCGCCGGCGTGCGCCATGTGGTGCAGGTACCGAGCGGCGTGGCGGTGGTGGCGGATCACTTCTGGGCTGCCAAGCTCGGGCGTGATGCGCTGAAAATCGACTGGGAGGCCGGACCGAATGCCGGCCTGGACAGCGCGAAGCTGCGCCAGGAATTCCGCGCGCTCGCCGCAACCGACGGCATGATCGCGGCGCAGGCCGGCGACGTGTCCGCGGCATTGCCACAAGCCGCCAAGGTGATCGAGGCCGAGTACTTCGTACCGTATCTCGCGCACGCGGCGATGGAGCCGCTCAACTGCACGGTGAAGATCGGCGCGGAGACTTGTGATATCTGGGTGGGAACGCAGTTCCAGACCCTCGATCAGCAGGTCGCGGCGCAGATCACCGGGCTGACGCCTGCGCAGGTCACGATCCACACCGTGTTTCTCGGCGGTGGCTTCGGTCGGCGCGCGACACCGACGTCCGACTTCGTGACCGAGGCGGTGCACGTGGCCAAGGCAGCCGGCGCGCCGGTCAAAACCGTGTGGACGCGCGAGGACGATATGCGCGGTGGTTATTACCGGCCGATGTATCTGCAACAGGTGCGCATCGGTATCAACGCGGACGGCATGCCGAACGCATGGCAGCACGTCCTGGTCGGCCAATCGATTGCCGGCGGCACCCCCTTCGAGTCGGCCCTGGTGCACAACGGCGTCGATCACACCTCGGTCGAAGGGGTCTCCGACTCACCCTATCTGAAAGCGGTGACCCAACATCGCGTCAGCCTGCATTCGCCCCGCACCGGCATTCCGGTGCTGTGGTGGCGTTCGGTCGGGCACAGCTACAACGCCTTCGTGATGGAGAGTCTGGTCGACGAGTTGGCCGCCGCCGCGGGCAAGGACTCGCTCGACTACCGGCGCCTGTTGCTCAAGGCACATCCGCGCCATCTCGGGGTAATGAATCTGGCCGCGGAGAAGGCAGGATGGGGCACGCCGCTGCCCGCTGGGCGCGCGCGCGGTTTGGCGGTGCATGAGTCGTTCGGCAGTTTCGTCGCGCAGGTGGCGGAAGTCGGGATCGACAACGGCGCGATCCGCGTGCATCGGGTGGTCTGTGCGATCGATTGCGGCATTGCGATCAACCCGCAGACGATTGCGGCGCAGATGGAATCCGGCATCGCCTTCGGCCTCAGTGCGGCGCTTCACAGCGCGCTCACTTTCAAGGATGGCCGGGTGCAGGAGTCGAACTACCACGACTTCCGCGTGTTGCGTCTGAGCGAAATGCCCCAGGTCGAGGTGCACATCGTGCCTAGCGACGCGAAACCCAGCGGTGTGGGCGAACCCGGCACGCCGCCGATTGCGCCCGCCGTGGCGAATGCCTTGTTCGCGCTGACCGGACAACGGCTGCGCGAATTGCCGTTGCGGCTTGCCGCCGTCGCATCAACCACGGCGTGAGGAAAATCTGATGCGCCTTGCTCCGCTCTCGCTGGCCCTTTTCATGCTCTTGCTCGCCGGCTGCGGTCCCAGCGCCGAACAACACACCGCTGCGGTCGCCGCGTTCGACACGGTGCAGCAGGTGTTGCAGCACCCGCGCTGCCGAAACTGCCATATCCCCGGGGATTCACCTTTACAGTTCGACGCGGGACTGGCGCACGAACAGAACGTGATCCGTGGACCCGACGGCAAGGGTGCCCCCGGCCTGCCGTGCTCGACCTGCCATGGCGAGAGCAATTCACCCGCGAGCTATGGCCCGCTCGCACCGCCCGGCGCACCGCACTGGGCGCTGCCTCCGCCGAATCAACGCATGGCGTGGATCGGACTGCCCGCGGCCGAGGTCTGCGCGATGATCAAGGA
>JBKJTK010000368.1:0-13324 GCA_046590875.1 Chiayiivirga sp. | reverse complement strand
GGCCAGCTATTTCCGCGCGATGCGATGGTGGTTCTGGCTCGGCTGGCCCGCCTTCCTGGGCGTGATCGCGATCTTCTGGTTGATGGTGATGAAGCCGGTCTGATCAAGCACCGGTCTGATCAAGCAGGGAAATTCATCGAGCAGGCATCGGGCGCATCGGGGCAGCTGTTGTGGCGCTACGCCTTCAGAACTCCGCCTGCCCCAGCGGATGCAGGGTGAGCTCGTCGATCACCATGTGGGCGGGTGCGTCGATGAGGTGCAGGATCATCCGAGCCAGCGCGGCCGGGTCGAGGCTGCCGCGATCATCGGCGCTGCCTTCGACGCCGCCGCCGAAGCCGGTGTCGATGATGCCGGGCTGGATCAGGCTGACGCGCACGCCGCGGTCCTTGACCTCGCGCAGCAGCGAATGGCTGAAGCCGGCGAGGCCGTGTTTGGAGGCGACGTAGGGAGTCATGTTCGCGAGCGGGCGGCGGCCGAGGTCGGAGCCGATGTTGATGATGTGGCCGCGGCCCTGCGCCAGCAGCGTGGGCAGTACGGCGTGGCAGACCTGCATGGTGGCGATCAGGTTCACTTGCAGGATGTCGATCAGCTCGCGTTCGCTGTGGTCGAGGAAGGGTTTGTAGCTGCCGATGCCGGCGTTGTTGATGACGCCGGATAGTTCACCCAAGTCGCGCAACACACTGCGGATGGCGGGGCCGACAAGTCCGGACTGAGACAGATCGAGCGCCAACGGTGCGATGTCACCGTAACTCCCGTTACCCAGTTCACGCAGCTCGGCCGACTCGCGGGCACAGGCGATGACCCTGTTGCCGCGCGCGGCGAGTTGCAGCGTCAGTTGGCGTCCGAGCCCGCGGCTGGCGCCGGTGATGATCCAGGTGGGCATGCTCGGATTCCCATCGGGTTGGGGTCGCGGGTGAGACGCGGCGAGGAAAGGTTTGATGCCGTTGCGGGGTCGCGGTCGCGGCTTCCGCCGATCCTACGAGGGCGGGTCAAAATACTATTTGGTTACGCCGTCCGAATTCCGTTCGCCCTGAGAGTACTGCGCGCCCGCACGCTGGGTTTAGCCCATGAACCGATTCTGGCGCGGCAAGCGTATGGCAGGCGCTTCGATACCTCAGCGCGAACGGTGCTTGGGGGTCGGTTCATTGGTAGGTATCGAAGCCTGTCCTGAGGTAACGAAGGGCATCACCACGAACGGTTTATGTAAACAGCATTCGGGCGGGTCTTGTAGGAGCGGCGGAAGCCGCGACTGGGGGCAGGCAGTGGCTTCAGCGCAGCGCGTAACCGAACTGCTGGCGGAACTGTTCGGCGAACTGCTCGTAGTCGAAGCGCTGGTTCTGCGGGCCGAGGTGTTCGATCTTGAGCGCGCCCATCAGGGACGCGATGCGGCCGGTGGTGGCCATGTCCATGCCTTGCATCCAGCCGAAGATGAGACCGGCGCGGTAGGCGTCGCCGCAGCCGGTAGGGTCGACCACGCGCATCGCATTCGCGGCCGGGATGTGCAGTTCGCCGTCCTTGGTGTGCACCTCGGAACCGCGCGGACCCCGCGTGATGAGGTAGGCCTGCACGCGCTCGGCAATCTGCTTGGTCGAGAGGCCGGTCTTGTCCTGCAACAGGCTCGATTCGTAGTCATTCACCGTGACGTAGCTGGCCTGCTCGATCATCTGGGTCAGCTCCTTGCCGTTGTACAGCGGCATCGCCTGACCCGGATCGAAGATGAAGGGAATGCCGCACTCGGCGAATTCGGTCGAGTTTTGCAGCATGGCCTCGTAACCATCCGGACCGACGATGCCGAACTTCACCCCGGCAACGTCCTTCACGTGGTTCTCGTACGAACGCATCATCGCGCCCGGATGGAAGGCGGTGATCTGGTTGTCGTCGAGATCCGTGGTGATGAAAGCCTGGGCGGTGTAGAGGTCCTCGATTTCCTTGACCTGATCCAGGCGGATGCCGCAGGCCTCGAAATGATCGCGGTAGGGGCCGAAATCCTGCCCCACCGTCGCCATGGGGATCGGATCGCCCCCGAGCAGCTTCAGGTTATAGGCGATATTGCCGGCGCAGCCGCCGAACTCGCGTCGCATCCGCGGCACCAGGAACGACACGTTCAGGATGTGCACCTTGTCGGGCAGGATGTGATTCTTGAACTGGTCCTGGAACACCATGATGGTGTCGTAGGCGAGCGAACCGCAGATCAACGCAGACATCGAAAAGCCTTGGCGAGAGTATTCCGGGGCCGCAATTCTAGTCGCAATCGACGCCGTCGCGCGGTACGCGCGACGCTGGCGAAGAGTAGGAGCCTTCCTTGGCTCGGGGTTCGTCCCTGGATAATCGCGTTGTGGGCGCGGGTTGGGGACGGTGGCGTTGTCGCGGCGTCGAGCGCTCTTGGGACTACTCGAAACCGTCGCGATGCACCACGCCCGGCGGCAAGGTCGGGGCGCGTGACGTAATCAACACCTTGTCGAAGGCTGGCGTACGTGCAGCCAGAAGCATGGTGCCGTCGGCGCCGATCCAGGTGTCGCGGCCGGTAGCGTAGTGGGCACCGCCATCGGCAACATCGAAACTCGCGATCGTGGTGTCGGATCCGCCTTGCGCGGTGGGAAGACGCAGCGGCTGACCGGGCGACAACAGGCGGCGCGGCGCACTGCCGCGGCGCAACAGCCAGACGTCCTTGGTGGAATTCGGATTGGTGATGGCCTCCAAAACGATGTCGCCGTTCTCGAACACTGCAAGCGCACCGAAGGCGCTCCAGGTGCGTCCGGGCTCGGGCTCGTAGGGGGCGCCGGTGAGTCCGAGCAAGGCCACGAGCTCGGGCGATTGTCCGGCCCGCACGCGGAACAGGCCGTTTGGATTGCCGCCGTCGCTGGTGCTGAGGCCAGCCGTGAACGCGGCGGTTTCGCCCGCTGCGGTCAGGCTGTCGAAGTCGAACGAACGCCAGGTCGCACCCATCCAGTTCGGACCGAAGAAACCGGTGGGCTCGGAGTACGCGATGCCGCGGTTGAAGTTACCGTCGTGCCGAAACAAGGCGGCGCGGGTCGCGAGCGAGGGTGCGTTCCAGTTGGCAAAGAACATCACCCCGCGTTCGCCCGACGGTAGCGGCGTGTTGGCGGGAAAGCTGGTGAACTGCGCGCCAGCGACGCCGACGTCGGGACCCAGGGCGGACGTTGTCTGGTCAGCCGCCAAGGCTCGTGGCGCGCCGTCGCAAAGTTCCCAGAGGCCTTCGCGCGATCCGCTGGCAAAGAGGCGTGCGTACACGCGCCCGGCCGGCGTAACGGCGAGGCGGAACAGCGTCAGGGTGATGGGCTGAAAGCTGTCGCCCGGCATCAGACCGGGCGACAGCGCGGCCTCGGTGGCGCCGGTGCGCATGCAGGGTTGATTTCCCGCGCCCGGTGTATGCCGCGCGATGATGCGGCTGTCGGCCCCGGTCGGGCTGGTGACATCGGCGAACAGCACCGCTGCACCTCCGTTCAACATGCGTACGAGACCAAAGTCGCTGGCGTTGGGGAAGACCCAGGCGGCACCGAGGCCGGGGCCGAGCACGCCATCACTGGAGCCGCGCGCGAACTCTATGTTGCGCACGCCGTCCCAGCGCCACAGGCCATGGGTGGCGGTCAAGGTCGCGGTTGGATCGCCGCCGCGCCCGGCGAAGCTGCGCTGTCCATCGGGCGACACCGAGGCGCTGTCGGGGGCCAGCGAGAGAAACACGTGCGTCGCCTCGGCGCCGGCGCGACCGGGGCCGGTGCTCGCGTTGGAATTGAGCTGCGCGTAACGCTGAAGGCGTCCGGGCGTTTGGCCCCACAAGCCCTCGACTGCCGCGGCGCCTTGCGCCCGGAAGCCGAAGCTCGACCCGCCCTGGTCGCCGACGTAGATGTCATGGAGCACGCGCGAGGCGCTGGCCGGCAGGTCGGGCGTGATCACGTGAGAGGCGTCGCTCGCCACGACTTGCCAGGTCAGGGTCTGTGGGGAGAGCGGCAGTGCCAGGGAGCCGAACGCCGCGAGACTCGCGATGCGAGTGAAGGAAAAAGAATGCGTCACGTGTTTGCTCCATTCGATGCGTCCGGGGCGCCGTCCCGGGTTTCGGCGCGGATGATAGGCTTGCCGCCCGCGCGCACCGGTCACGCGCCGGTAACGGATCGATAACGCCGATTACTTTCCGCAAGGATCAACTAGTTGCACGCGATGGACAGCCCCGCCTTCGGCTACCGATTCGGGTCCGCCGAGTTCGACGAAGCCCGTTTCGAGCTGCGCGTTGCCGGTCTCCCGGTCGAGGTGGAGCCGCGCGTGCTGGCGCTACTGGCCTACCTGCTGCGTCATGCGGGCGAAGTGGTGACCAAGGAAGAATTGCTGCGCGAGGTCTGGGCCGGGCGCATCACCGTCGACAAGGTCTTGCCGAACGCGATCAACAAGCTGCGCCGCGCGCTCGGTGAAGCCAATGCCGCGCATCTGTCGACGCAGGCGCGGATCGGTTACCGCATCGAGGGTCCGGTGACGCGCACCGCGGTCGGACGCCAGGTGCGCAGCGAGTTGCAGCTCCTCGCCGGACACGCACCGCCGACGCGTCCGAACTTCGTCTTGCAGCGCCAGCTCGGACGCACCGCGGGCAGCGAAGTCTGGCTAGCCGAACACGGCAAGACGCGCGAGGCGAGGGTCTACAAGTTCGCGCTAGACGGGGACCGGCTACGCACGCTCAAGCGCGAAGCCACGCTGATGCGGCTGCTGCGCGACAGCCTGCCCGACCGCGACCATTTCATCGACCTGCTCGATTGGAACTTCGAGGTCGCGCCCTACTTCCTCGAATGCGAATTCGGTGGCGAGTCGCTGGTGGAGTGGAGCGCGATGCACTTGGCGGCGCTCGATCGCGGCGCGCGCATCGCGCTGTTCCTGCAGATCGCCGACGCGGTGGCCGCGGCGCATTCGGTCGGCGTGCTGCACACGGATCTCAAGCCGGCCAATGTGCTGGTGCAGGGAGAGGCCGCGTTGCCACGCGTGCGCCTCACTGACTTCGGCAGCGGACAGCTGCTCGAACCCGACCGCCTCGCACAGCTAGGCATCACCCGCCTCGGGATGACGGTCGAAGAGGCCAACGGCTCGGGGTCGACCTCGGGTACGCCGCTGTATATCGCGCCGGAACTCTTCAGCGGGCTGGCCCCCACGGTGCGCAGCGATGTCTACGCGCTCGGAGTCCTGCTGTATCAGCTGCTCGCTGGTCGCATCGGCCAGCCGATGGCGCCGGGCTGGGAAGCGGACATCGCCGACGCGTTGTTGCGCGAGGACCTGAGCCGCGCCACCGATGGCAATCCCGAGCGGCGACTGTCGAGTGCCGCCGAGTTGGCCGAACGCCTGCGCCAGTTGCCGACGCGGCGCGAGCAGGCCCTGACGCAGCAGGTCGCGTTGGACATGGCGCGTCGCGACCATGAGGCGCTGGCGCGTGCGCAGGCGCGCCGACCGATTCTCGTCACGCTGTTTACGGTGTTGACGCTTGGCATCGTCATCGCGGTGTGGCTGTGGCAACAGGCGCTCGACGCCCGCAACCAGGCGCAGGCCGAACTGCAACGCGCCGCTGCACTGACCCGTTTTCTCAACGAGGATCTGATCGGTCGTTCAAACCCGCTGGTATCCGCCAAAGGCCCCGACACGACCCTGCGCGAAGTGCTGGTGTCGGCGCGCGCCCGGGTCCCGGCGCGCTTCGCGGCGTTACCCGGGACCGAGGCCAGCATTCGCGCCAGCCTTGCCTCGGCTTTCAGTGCGATCGATCAGCACGAGGACGCGCTGAACGAAGCGCGCCGCGCGCTGGCGCTGGAAGAGGCAGGCGGTGCTGCAGGCAGTGCGACGGCGCTCGCGGCGCGGGCCGTACTGATTCGTTCTGCAAGCCGACTCGGGCGCTTCGATGAGGCGGAGTCCGCCTTGGCCGAGTTCGAGCGACGGGCAAAGGCAGCGAACGATATCTCGGCTCGACAGCCCCTGGCCGCGGCGCGCAGTGCGTTCTTCATCGCGCGCGGCGAGTTCGACCAGGCCGTGGTGGCCTTGCGCGAGGCGATCGAGCCGATCGCCGACAGCGCGGGCAAGAGCGCGAGCGCGGAGCGTGACTTGCTGCGCGTCGATCTGATCGCTGCCTTGACCTTGGCGGGTCACGATGCCCTCGCGCGCGCGGAAGGCGAGCGTCTGATCGCCGAACTCGCGCATCGGGACGAGGATTCCGAATTGCTGATCGCGTTGACGCGTGTCGCTCTGGCGCGCGCTCAAGGCGAAGACCACGCCGCGGCTGCGGCCTTGCTGGAGCAGGCACGGCCGATGATCGTCGCGGCGCTGGGTGAGGACCACTCACGGCACCTGAATTTGTTGAACGAGCAGTTTGCGGTCGCGTTCCGTCGTGGCGATTGGACCCAGGCGGTCGCGTACGCACAGCAAGTGCACGAACGCGTACGGGCGAAAGTCGGCGACGAGAACGCGGCCACGTGGGTCTCGTTGTTGAACTGGGCGCGCACGTTGAACGAAGCCGGTGATGCCCAGAGCGCGGCCGCGCCGGCGCGCCGCGCGCACAAACACCTCATCGCCCTGGTCGGTCCCGAGGCGCCGCAAGCCCAGGACGCCACCTTCATCCTCGCCCAGGTCGAGTTGCAGAATGGCGAACTGACCGTCGCCGCGGACCTGATCGCGCGGCTCGACCCCGCTGCTCTGGAGTCCGGTCGCGCCACGGGGCAGTGGCCGGCCGCGATCGACGCTTTGCGCGGGATCGAACGGCAGAGGCGCGGCGATGCCCAGGCCGCGCGTGGCTTGCTCGATACCGCGCTGCACGCCTTGCGCGAGGAAGCCGAACTCGCGGCACCGAGTCGGCTCTACCGCGACGCGAAGGCCGCCCGCGCTGCGCTCGATTGAGTCGCCGTACCGCGGCGCAGCCGACTCAGGCCGAGAAGCCGTCGGTGAACACCAGGTCCGGCCGCGGTACGACTTCCACGGCACCGATGTCGCGCGGGGGACCGGAGCGGAGAGCTTGCCACGACCCTGGACCCTCGGCGGGGTGGCGCCGGGTGAATCGCCCTGGAAAATGCCGCGAGCTGCAGGACCCGGGCAGTTCGCTCGAAGGTGCCCGATTCGCATGGAAGCGAAGCCCTGCGTGCGCATCTGCAAGCACCGTCGCAGAAATCACGGTTAACGCGCCGATAACACGGCGCAAATCGTCCTTGCCGGCACTAGAGGCGCTTGCTAGTCTTGTCGACTTTCCTTGCATTCTCCGGCCGATTTTCCGATGTTCAAAGCTCTGCGCGGTCTGTTCTCGAACGACCTCTCCATCGATCTGGGTACCGCCAATACGCTGATCTACGTTCGCAACCAGGGCATCGTGCTGAACGAGCCTTCCGTGGTGGCGATCCGTCAGGATCGAGGTCCGGGTTCGCACAAGCAGGTCGCGGCGGTCGGTTCCGAAGCCAAGCGCATGCTCGGTCGCACCCCGGGCAATATCACGACTATTCGCCCGATGAAGGACGGCGTGATTGCCGACTTCAGCACCACGGAAGAAATGCTCAAGCATTTCATCCGCAAGGTGCACAAGTCGCGGTTCCTGCGTCCGAGCCCGCGCGTGCTGATCTGCGTGCCCTGCGGCTCGACCCAGGTCGAGCGCCGCGCGATCAAGGAATCGGCGGAAGAAGCGGGCGCGCGGGAAGTGTTCCTGATCGAGGAGCCGATGGCGGCCGCCATCGGCGCCGGCATCCCGATCCATGAAGCGCGCGGTTCGATGGTGCTCGACATTGGTGGCGGCACCTCCGAGGTCGCGGTGATTTCGCTCAACGGCATTGTGTATTCGCAGTCGGTGCGCATCGGCGGCGACAAGTTCGACGAGTCGATCATCAGCTACGTGCGCCGCAACCACGGCACGTTGATCGGAGAAACGACGGCGGAACGCATCAAGATCGAGATCGGCTGCGCGTTTCCGCAAAGTGAGGTCGCGGAAATCGAAGTCTCCGGTCGCAATCTGGCCGAGGGCGTGCCGCGCAACTTCACGATCAACTCCAACGAAGTGCTTGAAGCTCTGCACGAGCCGCTGGCGGGCATCACCAGCGCAGTGCGTGCCGCGCTGGAGCAAACGCCGCCGGAACTGTGCGCGGACGTCTACGAGCGCGGCATCGTGTTGACCGGCGGTGGCGCGCTGCTGCGCGACATCGACAAGCTGATCTCCGAAGAGACCGGATTGCACGTACACGTCGCCGATGACCCGCTCACCTGCGTGGCGCGCGGTGGCGGTCGGGCGCTGGAATTGATCGACATGCACGGCAACGATTTCTTCGCGCCGGAGTAACCTCCGCAGCAGCAGAACCCCGGTCTGCGAATGAACGCGAATGACGCGAATGAACGCGAATAGGGCAACGATCATGCTTTATTTGCGTTCATTCGCGTTCATTCGCGGACCGCTGCTTTTGCCTGTCCGCCTGCGTGGCGGCTGAGACATGGCCTATTCCGGCAGCAGCAGTGGTTCCTTGTTTGCCGAAGGCGGAGCCGGCACCTTTCGCCTGCTGCTGCATCTCGCCGCAGCGCTGATCCTGATGGTGGTGGATCATCGCGGCGGGTATCTGGGGCAGATCCGCCATTGGACCGGTCTGCTCAGCGGACCGATCTATCTCGTTGCCTCCTCGCCGGCGCGCTTTGCGGAAAGCCTGCACGAGAACTTCAGCACCCGCGACCGCCTCGCCAGCGACAACGAAGCCTTGCGCGATCAGCTGCTGGTCGGCAATGCACGCATCAATCGACTCGAAGCGGTGCAGCTGGAGAACCAGCGCCTGCGCGGCTTGCTCGGCGGCACGCGCGGGCTGCGACTGAGCGTGCAGCTTGCCAGTCTCATCGACATCGATCTGGATCCGTTCCGGCATCGCATCGTGCTCGATGCCGGCAGCAACCGCGGCGTGCGGGAGGGGCTGGCGGTGATCGACGGGCGCGGCGTGGTCGGGCAGGTGATCGCGGTGTCGCCGCTGAATTCAACCGCGATGCTGGTCTCCGATCCCAGCCATGCGGTCCCGGTGCAGGTGGTGCGCTCGGGCCTGCGAACCATTGCCTTCGGCACCGGGCGCATCGATCAATTGCTGCTGCCGAATATTCCGCTCAGCGCGGATGTGCGCGTCGATGACCAGCTCATCACCTCGGGCTTGGGCGGCACCTTCCCTGCCGGCTTTCCGGTTGGACAGATCACTCGCCTGGACCCGGACGCAACGCGCTTGTTCGTGGTGGCCGAAGCGAAACCGGCGGCGGCGCTCGACCGCAGCGGCGAAGTGCTGCTGGTGTGGGACACGAGCGCGGCGTCGGAGGCCGATCCGGGTCTGACCGATCCGTTGGGCCCACCGGATTCGCTGATGAGCCTGCCGAGAGTGGAAACGCCGGCGGCTGGATCGCCGCACCAAGATGAGCCATTGCGGCCATGAGCCGGATGCGCGGTGGCAGCGGATTGTTGTGGGGCAGCTTCGCGGTGGCGCTGCTGCTCGGGCTGGTGCCGATGCCCACGACGCTGGCGATCTTCAAGCCTTACTGGTTGGCACTGGTGCTGTGTTACTGGCTGTTGGAAGCACCCGAGCGAGTTGGCCTTGGGGTCGCGTTCGTGCTCGGACTGGTGGGCGATCTGGTGTACGGCACGCTGCTGGGCGAGCAGGCGATGCGGCTCACCGTCCTGGCCTTCATCGTGCTGCGCTTCCGCGCGCGGCTGCGTTTCTTCACCTTGACGCAGCAGGCGCTCGCGATCTTCGCGCTGCTGCTCAACGATCGTTGCGTGGTGTTGATGGTGCGCGGATTTTCCGGCGAAGGCGTGCCGCCGTGGACGTTCTGGCTCGCACCGGTCAGCGCCATGCTGCTGTGGCCGTGGCTGTTCCTGCTGCTAGATGATCTGCGCCTGAAGCTGCGGCAAAAGGACTCGTGAAGGGTGCGGCCATGAAGCAGGCGCGGCGCCAGATCAAGGATCACGGCGCGGAAGCGGCGCAGTTCCGCGCGCGAGCGCTGATCGGTTTCCTGTTGATCGCGGTAGCGGTCGGTGTACTCGCCGCGCGTTTCGTTTTTCTGCAGGTCTACGGTCACGAGGAATTCCTCACCCGTTCCGAAGCCAACCGGGTCAAGCCGCGCCCGATCGTGCCGGCGCGTGGCCTGATCTACGACCGCAACGGCAAGTTGCTGGCCGACAACGTGCCGGCTTACCGGCTCGAAGTGGTGCCGGAACAGATCAAGGACATCGAGGCGCTGTTGCTGGCGCTGGGGCAATTGTTGCCCTTGAGCGAGGACGAGCTGGAACGTTTCCGCGCCGGCTATCGCGCCAAGCGCGGCTTCCATCCGGTCCCGCTCAAGCTGCGCCTGTCCGAGGCCGAAGTGGCGCGTTTTGCGGTGCACCGCCATCGCTTCCCCGGTGTCGACGTGGTGCCGTATCTCAATCGCCGCTATCCCTATGGCGAGTTGTTCGCGCATATCGTCGGTTATGTCGGGCGAATCGACAGCGACGATCTTGACCAGCTCGATCCGGCGCGCTACAGCGGCGCCACGCATATTGGCAAAAGCGGGATCGAGCGCTACTACGAGCAACGCCTGCATGGTCAGGTCGGCTTCGAGCAGATCGAGATGAACGCCGAGGGTCGCGCGCTGCGGGTGCTCGAACGCATCCCGGCACAGGCCGGCGAACACCTGACGCTGAGCGTCGACGTGGAACTGCAGCAGGCGATGGTCGATGCGTTCGAGGGCCAGCACGGCGCGGCCGTAGCGATCGATCCGCGCAACGGCGAAGTGCTGGGGATGGTCAGCTTGCCGAGCTATGACCCCAACCCCTTCGTCAACGGCATCGGGCGCGCGCAATACGCGGCGTTGCTGGAGGCGCCGGCCCGTCCCTTGTTCAATCGTGTACTGATGGGTGGTTACGAGCCGGGGTCGACCATCAAACCCTTCGTCGGGCTGGCGGGACTCGAGCTGGGCGCGCGCCGTCCCGACGACACGGTGTTTTCCAGCGGCGCCTACCGCTTGCCAAATCAAGCGCGCGAATACCGCGATTGGCGACGCGGCGGACATGGTCACGTCAATCTGAAGGAGGCCCTCGCGCAATCGGTCAACACCTATTTTTATTCGTTGGCGGTGGATCTGGGTGTCGATCGCCTCAGCGGCTATCTGGCGCAGTTTGGGTTCGGTGCGCCGACCGGCATCGACCTGCTCGGCGAATCTTCCGGCGTGCTGCCGACGCGCGAATGGAAAGCGCGCAATAGCGAGGAGCCGTGGTATCCAGGTGAGACCGTGATTTCCGGCATCGGCCAAGGCTTCTGGGTCGTCACGCCGCTGCAGTTGACCCAGGCGACCGGAATGCTGGCCGCGGGTGGCAAGCGTCATCGGCTGCATCTGCTACGCGCCACGCAGGCCGGCTTCGACGCCGCGTTGGTGCCGGAGGTGATCGTCGATCCCGCGGTGTCGGTGGTGAAGTCAGCCTCCAATCTCGCCGCCGTGGTGGCTGGCATGGTGGCGGTGATGCATGGCCCGACCGGCACCGCGCGCGCCGCGGCGAAGGGCGCGCCGTATCTGATCGCGGGCAAGACCGGCACCGCACAGCGCGTCAGCCGCAAGACCGAGCAGGCGATCGACGTCAGTCAGCTCGCGTTCGCGTTGCGCAACCAGGCGTTGTTTGTCGCGTTCGCGCCCGCCGATGCGCCGCGCATCGCGCTGATGGTGGTGGTGGAACATGGCGGTTCGGGCACCAAGGCCGCCGCACCGGTGGCGCGTCGCATCCTCGACGCCTGGTTGTTGCGGGGCTCGCCGTGACTGTCGAACGCTTCCTGCGTCGCTGGCGCTCGCGCGTCGGAGCACCGCGCGTCGACGTGCCCTTGTTGATTGCGCTGCTGCTGTTGATCGGCGTCGGCCTCGCGGTGCTGCACAGCGCGGCGGGCGACCAGCCGCGTCTGGTGTGGTCGCAGGCGGCCCGCATGCTGGCGGGCTTGCTCGCGCTGTGGGTGATCTCGCGCATACCGCCGGTGCAACTGCGCTTGTGGACCCCGTGGCTGTTCGTGCTCAGCGTTGTGTTGCTGTGCCTGGTACCGCTGCTCGGCACCGGACGCAGCGGCCGGCACTGGCTCGATCTGGGTGTGTTCTACCTACAGCCTTCGGAATTGCTGAAGCTCACCGTGCCGATGATGGTGGCGGCGTTTTTGCATCCGCAGTCGCTGCCGCCGCGCTGGGGCATGCTCGTCGTGTGCGCGGCGTTGATCGGGGTGCCGTCGCTGCTGATCGCCGCGCAACCGGATCTCGGCACGGCGCTGCTGGTCGCGGCGAGCGGCGTCTTCGTGGTGTTTCTCAGCGGCATGGCGTGGTGGCGCGTTGGATTGCTGGGCGGGTTGGCGGCCGCGCTCGCGCCCTTGGGCTGGGGCCTGCTGAAGGAGTACCAGAAGCAGCGCCTGCGCACCTTCATGAGTCCGGAAGCCGATCCACTCGGCAGTGGATGGAACATCATCCAGTCCAAGATCGCGGTGGGTTCGGGCGGCTTGTTCGGCAAAGGCTGGGGCGAGGGCACGCAATCGCGACTGGAGTTCCTGCCTGAGCACACCACCGATTTCATCTTCGCGGTGCTGGCCGAGGAATTCGGACTGATCGGCGTGCTCGCCTTGCTGTCGATCTATCTGTTCATCGCCGGACGTTGTCTCTGGATTGCCGCTGAAGCGCGCGACACCTATGCCCGTTTGCTCAGCGGCGCGCTCGCGATGACCTTTCTTGTGTACGTGCTGGTGAACGGCGGCATGGTGTCCGGCCTGCTGCCGGTGGTGGGGGTGCCGATGCCGCTGCTGAGCTACGGCGGAACCTCTGCGGTCACCCTGCTCGCAGGCTTCGGCATCGTGATGTCGGTGCATGCGCATCGCAAGTGGATGCGGTGAGCGCGGGTTGCGACCGCTACAATCCGTGTCCTTCCTGCACGCGACGGCGACACCGCATGAGCCCTCCCGAACCCGGCAAATCCGGACTCCTGCTGCGCGATGTGCTGGGCTTCCAGTTCAAGCTCGCACTCGAAGCGCTGCGCGACATCGCGCTCATCCCGGTGAGCCTGGTCGCTGCGGCGATCGATATGCTGATGATGAAAAAACAATCGCCGCAGTACTTCCGCAGCATGCTCACGCTCGGTCGACGCAGCGACGACTGGATCGACTTGTGGGCGACCGCCGACGCCCAGGACGCCAAACCCGCGAACGTCGATGCCCTGCTGGCGCAGATCGAACAGGTGGTGCGCGATCCGCGCGGCGGTCAACGCAAGGCGCGCGTGCTGATGCGCTGGGCGGAAATGAATCTTGCGCGGCAACGCCGCAAGCCCGGCGCGTCCTTGCCAGCCGCATCGGCCGAGCCG
>JBKJTK010000357.1:0-12508 GCA_046590875.1 Chiayiivirga sp. | reverse complement strand
CGAATCGACTAGGTAGCACGAGACGTCCTGGGCTAACAGGTTTCGTTGATCCCAAAGGCCTGGCTGGGCATCCTCGAGATGCAGGATCTGGCAGAACCCCGCCAACGCCTCACCGCTCTCCAGCGCTGCAATGCGTTGAAAGGCCTCAAACTCGCGGGAATGGCGCGCCGAAGACCGGTTGGCAATGTCAGAGACAGTCTCACGAACCTTGGGCGAAATGCGGCGATTGGACACGAACCAGAACTCGGCGAGCTCTGCGACCCTCTCTGCGCTGAGTAGCCGACACAGACTTTCGTACTTCCGCGCGAACTCGTGGAACGTGTGCTCCATTCCGCTTAGCGTCCAGCCCCGATGGCCACTTCAAATTCCCCCACCTGTGGCCACCCAAACTCCCCCAGGCAGGACGGGCGGATTATGAGTGACTGGCGGTGCTGAGCGCGAGCCGCGAGGCTGCCTCTTTGAGCCGGTAGCTTTTGCCCTCGAACTCCAGCATCGCGGCGCGATGCATGAGGCGGTCGAGGATGGTGGTGGCCATGGTGAGGTCGCCGAGGTACTTGCCCCAGTCCTGCACGACACGGTTGCTGGTCACGACGATGCTGCGTCGATGCTTGTAGCGCTGGTGCACCACGGTTTGCAGCAACTCGGCGCTGGCCTCGGAGATGCGACGCGCGAGGAACAGGTCATCGAGGACAAGCAGGTCGGGATCGACGTAGGCGCGCAGCAGCGCCGCCTGCTCCTCGGCGCTACACACCGCGTAGCGCGCGAACTCGGTGTCGGCCTCGACGTAACGCACAGCGAAGCCTTGCAGCGTAGCGTGGTAGGCAATGGCCTTGGCGACATGGCTTTTCCCCGTGCCGGGCTTGCCGATGATGAGCGCGTTGCCGCTCTCGGCGATGAACTTCAACGTCTGCAGTTCGAAGCAGGCCTGGCGTGGCAGCTTCGGGTTGAAGCGCCAGTCGAAGTCGGCCAGCGTAGGGCGCTCGTCGAGGCGGGATTGCTTGAAGCGTTTCTCGGTCAGGCGCGAGCGCCGGCGGTCGAGCTCGTCCTGCAGCATTGAGGACAACGTCTCCAGGAAGGGTTGTTGCGTGCTCTGGGCCTGCATCACGCGGGTGCTCAGGGTGGCGGCGATGCCCGACAGGCGCAGCGCGCGCAAGGCGCGTTCGATCTCGTTCATGGTCATGCAAGGGACTCCGTGGGGTCGAGGGGAAGGTGCTGCGAGGCGCAGCGGGAGAACAGGTCGCCGTACTCGTCGGCCGGCCTGATGAGGGGGTGTGCCTGCGTGAGTGGCAGCGATGCGCTCTGCGGGCCGTTGACGAGGTCTGCGGCGGCGTTGTCGATGGCGGTGAGCGCCTCGGCCACGAGCTTCTCGGTGCGCGCCTTGACGTGTCGGTAGCTGTGCACGCCATCGGCGAGGGCGTACGCGCAGGCCGCGTTGACGAGCCGGCGCGGGTAGCGCTCGGCCAGGCCCACGATGCCCCAGAGCTTGCGTTGGCCCACGCGCCCCTCGATGGCGAACAGCAGGTCGCACAGGCGCTGCGCGTCCGGGCCGATGGCGCGGGCCTGGGCGAGGAGGCGGCGCGTCTCGCGCGATGGGTTGAAAACGCGTTCCTCATCGGGCAGCACCACCGTGCCCGGGCGCTTGGCCTTGGCATGGGTTCGCAGCAGCGCTTGCGTGTTGAGGTCACGGATCTCGATGCGGTGCTCGAAGACACGCACGAGTACGCGGGTGCCGATGGCTGCGGGGCGCGCCGCGTAGCTGCTGTGCTCGACGCGCACGCAGGAGTCGTCGCAGACGGTGCGCTGTGCCTCGGTGAAGTACTGCATGCCCAGCAGCGGCAGAGGCTGGAGGTGCGGCTTCTCCTCCTCGAACATGGCCTGCACCTGGCGGCGCTCGCTGCCGTGGATGCGCGATGCGGCCCACTTCGCTTCCCAGTGCTCGAGGAAGGCGTTTTGCTCCTCGATGCACTCGAAGCGTCGGCCTTTCAGCGCGGTGGCCTGCGTGTGGCCGATGGCGTTCTCCACGGTGCCCTTGCGGTTGGGGTCGCGCACGCGCGCCGGGTCGGCGACCACCGCGTAATGCGCGAGCATCGACGCATACACGGGGTTGAGTCCGGGCTCGTAGAGGTCGGGCTTGAGCACGCCCTCCTTGAGGTTGTCGAGCACGACATAGCGGCAGCTGCCACCGAAGTGGCGCCAGGCCTGCTCGTGTAGCCGCGCCCAGGTCTCCTGGCTGGAGGTCCAGACCACGCGGCGGAAGCTGCGCCGCGAGTAGCGCAGCGTGGCCACGAACAGCCGGGGCTTGCGGTAGCGGTCGGTGCCGGGCACGCGCGTGGGTGCGCCCTCGCCGTAATCGACCTGCATCTCCTCACCGGGCAGGAAGCTGAGGCGGTCGAACTGCTCGGGCTCGCGGTGGCGAAGCCGGGCGGCGAAACGCTTGACCGAGTTGTACGCGCCGCTGAAGCCGTGGCCATCGACCAGGTCCTGGTAGATCGCCGTTGCGTTGCGACGTAGGCGCAGTTGCGCCTCGATGAACACGCGGTGGGGTTCGCACGCCGAGGTCATCGCCGAGGGCGAGATCGGTGGCCGGGGTGGGGGAATTTGATCAGACGCGAACGTCGCCGCCTCGGCGAGGTCGGTCGCCCTCCCGGGGGAAGTTGCGTCGACTTCGGACAAGAACCGGCGCTGGTACGTGCGGATCGTCTTGCGGTCGATGCAAGTGACGCGCTCAATCTCGCGCTGGCTGGCTCCCGCTTCCAGCAGCGTGCGAATCGTGGTTTGCAGGTGTGGCTTCAAGACGTTCACTCCTCGGGTCCCCTCTGGTGAAGGGGCGCAAAGTAACGTCCTGCTCAACCCGGCACGGCCGGCGTCGCCGGCTCGTGCTCAGTGCCTCATCGAGACACGATTAGGTGGGGGAATTTGACCTGGCCACGAGTGGGGGAATTTGGGTGGCCGTCGGGGCTTCGGCTTGAATTGTTAGACCTTTGCCCGCTTGGCGCGAGATGCGAGCTGTCCTTTACGTAGCAGGCGCTCGGACCGCATGACATGCAAGATAAAGACCTTGTGCCCGTCATAGCGATAGAAGACGCGACAAGGCGGCTCCACAATCTGACGGTGAAGGGATCGCGCGAGTTCTTGTGGCCGACTGCCACTCTCCGGGTGATCAGCCAGCTGCTCGACGTGATCGAAGATTCGTTTGACAAGCTCCGACGCTGCGACCGGACTCTCCAAAGCGATGTAGTCAGCAATAGCATCCAAATCGCTCACGGCCGGCTCCGACCAGACTATTTCAGCCATCGCGCGAGGCGCTTCTTGGCTTGAGCATGGGTTGCCACACGACCCTCAGCGACCGCTTGCTCTCCCCGGGCAATGCCCTCGAGAACGGCCATGCGCTGCTGCATGAGTAGATAGCTCTCGACGTCCACCAGGTACGCGCTGGGCAGGCCGTGCTGAGTGATCAGGATTGGCTGCTTGTCGCGCTGGATGTCCGAGAGGAGTTCGGTGGCCTGACGCTTAAGGGTAGTGACGAGTTCGGTGCGCATGGAGTGACACTACAGTATCACTTTCGGCCGCGCAAGAGATCGTGCAAAGGCCTTACGTCTTACGTCTTGGCTTTACCTAGTCCAGCGTCGAGAGCCCGGCGTGCGCGCCCCACAACGCCTCGGTGCAGCCACGGTAATTCAGCCTGGGCCGCACACCGATCCCACAAGACCGTCTACGGAAATGCAGTCTGGCTTCCGTTGCCGCCCCGCACCGACGCGCAGTCGCAACACCGCCACACGTACGACAACCAAGAGGTCAGCAAAGCCGGAACGCTCAAGGCAAGAACGTCATGCATCCCGAGTTGACGGGAAGCTCCCTACGGAATTGTTAGGCATCACTCGCCTTCAAAATAATCAGTGTCAATTTTCTTGACTTCGTATAGGCCGACGCTAGAAATCCCAACGTTGTAGTCGATCATCAGACCCGTCAACTCGATTCCGTCAATGAGGATGATCTTGGTGTTAATGATTCCGGTGTATTCCTTGGCCTCACGGGTGTAGCTGGATGTTGTAATAAACACGCCCTTATTGGCTCGATGTCCTTGGAGCGCACCGGCGAATTTTTGGATTTCCGGGCGGCCGACCGTCCCCTCCCAACGCTTCGCTTGGAGATAGATGGCGTCAAGTCCGAGCTTGTCCTCCTTAATTATTCCGTCAATGCCACCGTCGCCGCTTTTACCTATTGCGCGGCCAGCATCTCGCCGCGAACCGCCGTAGCCCATCTTTACGAGGAGATCGATAACAAGCCGTTCGAAAAATGCAGGAGAGGCCGATTTGACCTGCTCAAGCAGCTCCGTCTCTAGTCTTTGGCGCAATCGCTGATAAGCAGATGCGAGCTGATCCTCTGGAGTTGAGGCAATCGCTGTTTCTTCCGTCGTCTCTGCAGTTGCATCGGTGACGTCAGATCCCGCATCCCGACGCCTTGAACGAAAATCGCGGAATGCCTGGTATTGATCAAGAGTGGGTAGGCCAACAGAGGTGGGGCCTTTAGCTAGGAGTGCTACGCCAGGATCCGTAATGTGAAAGGTTCCTCTCTTCGGTGAAGCGAGTAGCCCTGCCTGTTTCAAGTATGTTTTGGCCCAGCCAACGCGATTGTCGAAGACGGGTTGCGAGCCGCTTGGCAATAGCTCAGCTCGTTCTTCGTCCGAGAGAGAGAATTCCGCTGCCAATGACTCAATTGCTTCGCGGAATCTGCGTTCTTTACCGTCTGCGGCAAAGCGCAACAGTGGAAGCATCAAGGTTTGGTAATCGGGAATTGGCACGCGAGAATCCTTGTTGTGATGCCTAACTTGAATTCATGCCCCGAAGCGGAGCGTAACGGGGCGAGTATGTCCTGATTGCTAACCGTTTTCCTACTCCACGCCGAGTCCTTCTCGGAGCAACTCGTTACGCCGCTTCCGCGAGGCTGTAACCCTTACTCAACCGGAGCAAGGGC
Source organism: Chiayiivirga sp. (assembly GCA_046590875.1). GTDB lineage: Bacteria > Pseudomonadota > Gammaproteobacteria > Xanthomonadales > Xanthomonadaceae > JALCLA01. Next base: position 7,534 of record JBKJTK010000357.1, on the reverse strand, counting down.
ATATGAGCTACGCAGGTCAGGATGCGGTCGTAATCGGTGGCGCGGACAGCAAGAAGCGGGGGTTGCAGGTCGAAGTGCGGCGGGTGTTGCGGTTGCATCAATACAGTTTGCGTGCCGAGCAGGTGTACGTGGCATGGATACGGCGCTTTTTGCGCGAGAACGGCCGCGTCCATCCACGTGGTCTGGGCGCGGTCGAGGTCGAGCATTCCCTTTCCGGGTTAGCGGTGCAGCACTCCGTGGCGCCGGGGACTCAGAACCATGCGCTGTCGGCCTTACTGTTCCTGTATCGCAAGGTGCTCGGTTGGATCTGCCCATCATGGAATCGGTGGTGCGTGCGAAAGGCAATCAGCTTTCGGCGGAGCTGCGGTTCGACTAGCCCATCGCGATCCACGCACCAGTCTTCATCTTGCCCGCGCGCACCCGGTCGCTTGGTCGGCCTTCAGTTGCGCATCGAGGAACGCCTCGATGCGGTCGAAGTGCTGCAACGGGGCGGTGTGACCGCCGTCGATCGCGATGTGCTGGTGTGCATATTCGAAGCCGTTGGCGTCGAGGCGCTGCATGATCGCGTCTGACATTTCTTTCGACGGCCAGAACTCGTCGTGCGTGGCCGACACCAGCAGCACCGGGCCGTTGATCCGCTCGACCGGAATCGCGGCGTTCGCGACGGCCTCGCGGTCTTCGATCATGATCTCGAACGCACGCCGCAAATCGCCGGCGAGCAGCGCCGGTGTGGTGCTCCACGGCACCGGCACGAACGGCAGCGGCCGGCCCTGCCACGAGAATGACGACGAAGTCATCGCTTCGGTGAGGCTCGCGAACACCGCGTTTGCTGCGACGATGCCGACCACGGCCTTGATGTCGGGATAGTGTGCGGCCAGTGCGAGCGCGAGTTCGCCGCCCTTCGAGCCGCCGATCACCACGATGCAGCGGCCGTCGACCTGCGGATTCGCGGCGGCGCGCGCGATCGCATCGTGCACGCCTTCCAGTGCGATGCGGTCGAGTTTTTCGGGTAATCCTTCGCGACCGAAATAGCCGATCGTGAGCATCGCGTAGCCGCCGGCGATGAACTTGTCGCGCTGCGGCTTCCAGAAATCGCTCGCCCACGCGTTGCCGCCCTCGGAACCCCCGAGTCCGACGATCAGCGGTTGCTGCGTTCCGCTGCCGAGAAACAATTCGTCCTGCACGTTGCCGTGGTTGGGAGGCAGGTTGACGGTGTCGTGGCGGGCGACGACGTAACCGGCGTAGCCGAAGAACAGCGCCACGATGGCGACGCAGGCGACGGCAATCGAGACAAACAGACGCAGCAGGATTCGGGCGGGACGTGCGACAGGCATGGCGAGGGTTCCTGGTTCGGCTATCGTTCCCCCTGTCTTGCGAAGCGAAGCAGGGGAGGGTTGGGGAGAGTTGCTCTCAGTACTGTTCGGTTACGCCCTCAGAAATCCGTTCGCCCTGAGAAAACTGCGCGCTAGCACGCCGGGTGTTGCCCATGAACCTGTTCGAGTGCTGCAACTTTGTCGCGGGCGCTTCGATACCTCAGCGCGAACGGATTTTGGAGGGCGGTTCATGGGTAGGTCTCGAAGCGCTAAGCAGCCGGCGGTTCGCGCCAGAAGAACACGTCGTCGACGCCGCGCTTGAACACCCGCGCCAGCCGCATCGCCAGCTCCAACGAAGGCGCGTAGCGTCCGCCTTCGATTGCGATGATGGTCTGCCGCGTGATGCCGACGGCGCGCGCCAGCGCGTCCTGCGACATCTCGCCGTGTTCGAAGCGCAGGCGGCGCACGTGATTGCCGATCGGAGTGCCGGTCATCCATCCTCCGCTGCGAGCCGTGCGTCGCGGAGGTACTCGCGCAGGCGCACGACGTTGTCGACGATCCAAGTCAGCAGCAGCGCGACGATCAGCAGGTGCGCGATCATCGGATGCGACAACTGACGCACGGTTTCGCCCCAGCCGAATCCGAGCGGCACCAGTCCTGCCAGCAACAGCGCGATCAGCGTGTAGTGGCTGCACTGCAGGCCGAGCGCGGCGATCTGCGCGTCGCGTTCGTCGTGGCGGGGTTCCGGGTCGCGTGCGATCGCCCACGCGATCGTGCCCCCCAGCACCAGGGTCCAGTTGTCGACCCCGAGCGCGTGCACCGCACGCGTGTGCATCACCATGCCGGCGCCGATCGATGCCAGCGCCGTGATCAGATGGCCGCTGATCACCGCGCTGCTGCCGAGCCCGATCCACAGCCCGCGTTCGGGCGAGCCGGGTGCAGCGAGATTCAGTCCTAGCCAGCGACGACGCGCTGCGAGCGCGATCGCGGCCATCGCGAGCAAGCCGACAAGGCCGGGTCGCACGGGCCAGGAGAGCGCGCCGCTGGCCATCGCGGCGCCCAGCGCGAGTCCAGCTGCGAGCACCATGAGGATTCGAATCATTGTTAGCTATACCAGACAAAATGTCTGGTATAGAGTACATCACGGCGCGTTGGAGACAAGCCTGCCGAAGGTCACGGGGTGGGCCGGCGCGGGCATTACGTCCCGGGTTCCGCAACGCACGAGGCCCGGGAATTCCGGGCCTCGTGGCTGAAACGCGACGCGGTTCCGTGCGTTACCAGATCTTGATCTGGTCCTCGCCGCTGCGCACCATCGCGTCGCCGGGCTTGCACTCGAACGATGCGCGGAACGAGTCCATGTTGGACGGCGCGCCATTGGCGCGGAACGCGCCAGGGGCGTGCGAGTCGGTCTGCAGGCGGACCTTCATCTCGGCCTCGGTGTAATTTCGACGCCAGACAGTGGACCAGTTCATGTAGAAGCGCTGTTCCTGGGTGTAGCCGTCAATCATCGGGTCGACGAAGTCCTCGCCTTGCGCGCGCTTCATCGCATCGAACGTCACCGCAAGGCCGCCCAGATCCGCAATATTTTCGCCCAGGGTGAGCTTGCCGTTGACGTGCATGCTGGGCAGGGATTCGTAAGCGTTGAACTGCTTCACCAGTTTGGCAGTGAGGGCCTCGAAGCCCTTCTTGTCAGCATCGGTCCACCAGTTTTCGAAATTGCCGGTGGCGCCGAAGCGACTGCCCTGATCGTCGTAGCCGTGAATCATCTCGTGTCCGATCACCGCACCCACGCCGCCATAGTTGAGCGCGTCGTCGGCTTTGGGATCGAAGAACGGCGGCTGCAGGATCGCGGCCGGGAACACGATCTCGTTCTGCTGCGGGTTGTAATACGCATTCACCGTCTGCGGCGACATGCCCCATTCGCTCTTGTCGACGGGCTTGCCGATCTTGGCGAGGTTGTACTGATAGTTGAACGCGATGCCGGCGAGGGTATTGCCGACGTAACTATCGCGCGAGGTCTTCAGGCCGGACCAGTCTCGCCATTTGTCGGGGTAGCCGATCTTGGGCGTGAACGAGGCCCACTTCTCCAGCGCTTTCTTTTTGGTCTCGGCGCTCATCCAGTCGAGATTTTCGAGGCGAACTTTCAGCGCAGCGCTGAGGTTGCCGACCAGTTCCTGCATCCGTCGCTTGGACTCCGGCGGGAAATTCTGCGCCACGTAGAGCTGGCCCAGTGCTTCGCCCGCCTGACTGTTGATGGCGGTGAGAGCACGCTTCCAGCGCGGCTGCATTTCTTTCTGCCCGCGCAGGTTCTTGTTATAGAAATTGAAGTTTTCCTGCGCAAACACGTCACTCAGGAACGGCGAGGCGTTGTCGACCGTTTGAAAGCGCAGGTAGCCGCGCCAGGTGGCTGCAGGCACCTCGCTCAACATCTTGTCGAACTCAATGTGGAAGGCCGGGATGGCCATCGAGAACATTTTCGGCGCATCGATACCCTGCGCCTCGAAGAAGCGGGTCCAGGAGAAGTTCGGCGTCATCTTGTCCGCATCGGCGACCGTGACCGGGTTGTAGAACAGCGACACGTCGCGTGAGAGTTCCTCGCTCGACTTCGAAACCTTGGCCAGGCGCGTCTCGAACGCCATCACGTCCTTCGACAGGGTCGCGGCTTCGGCCGCCGGGGTGCCCGAAAGCTCCAGCACCTTGGCGATGTGCGCGACATAGGCTTCGCGTTTGTCGGCCTTGTCCTCGTCGAAGTAATAGTCGCGATCCGGCAGGCCGAGGCCGGCCTGTGAAACGTAGGCGATGTTGATCGCCGAATCCTTGAAATCGGGCGACGGTCCGAAGCCGAACACGAAGCCCAGCCCCTTGGCGTAGCGCGTCCGGAGGTAGTCGGCGACGGCGGCGCCGTCCTTGAGCGCGGCGATCTGCTTGAGGTCGCCCTCGATCGGCGTGATTCCCAGCTCGTTGGCCTTTGCCTCGTCCATGGCCGTCGCCCAGAAATCACCAACAATTCGCGCCGGCGTGCCGACCGCGCTGTCTTTCTTTTCCGCCGCGGCTGCAGCCAGTTCAGCTTGCACTTGCAGCGAACGCTCGCCCAGCACTTCGAAGCTGCCCCAGGTGACGCGGTCGCCCGGGATCGGATTGGCCGCGAGCCACTTCTGGTTCACGAATTGGTTGAGGTCGGTGCAGGCGGCGATATCGCCGTTGAGCTGCGACTTCTCGAATCGGATCGGTTCCACCGCAGCGGCGGGGAGGGAGAGCGCGAGGCTCAGCGTGAGGCTGAGTGGGGTGAGACGGAAACGGGGCATGCAGTTCTCCGGAGGACGATGGCGGCGCGACCCGGCCAGCGCCGGGTGCGGCACCGCGCACCCTAAGCTCGCGACGGCCGCGGCCAAAGTGTCGAAGGTCATGCCACGGGCCCGGGACACCCGCACGAACAGCGGCGGAACGCCGCGTAGGGCGGCGAATCGACTTGGTCGCGGGCGAGAATATCGACAAGCGAATGTCTCGCGCGGATAGCGCGCCGTTCAGAAAGGATCGCGGGGGTCGGCTTCGCTCAGGTCGTCGGCACGTCGCCGTCCTTGCCGAGTCCGTACTTGCGCAGTTTCTCGATCAGCGTGGTGCGACGCAGTCCGAGCAGGTCGGCGGCGTGCGCCACGACGCCGCCGCTGCGCGCGAGCGCGGCCCGAATCAGGTCGATTTCGATGCTGGCGACGTGCTCGCGCAGATCGATACCCTGGTTTGGCAGCGCGTTCGCGATCGGCGCCGCTTCGTTCCGTTCGGACGCGACCGGCGGCGTATCGTTCGGCTCGGACACGAGCGGCGGCGCAGACTGGAACTCGTCCGGCGAACGTCCTGCGAGATATCGACCGGGCAGGTCGCGCGCGCCGACAGTCTCGTTGGGCTGCAGCACGGCAAGTCGCTCAAGCAGGTTGGCCAGCTCTCGCACGTTGCCGGGCCAGGCATAGCCCTGAAGCGCCTGCAACGCGTCGAGCCCGACGCGCACCTTGCCGCGGCCACCGCATTCAAGCTGGGCGCAAAGCTCCACCACAAGCTCCGGCAGGTCCTCGCGGCGCTCGCGCAGCGGCGGCAGTTCGATCGGGAACACGCTGAGCCGGTAATAAAGATCCTCGCGAAAACGGCCGTCGGCGATCGCGGCTTCGAGGTTGCGGTGCGTGGCGGCGATGATGCGGGCATCGACCTCCAGCGTTTCGCTGCCCCCGACGCGCTCGAAACGTCGCTCCTGAAGCACACGCAGCAGCTTGACCTGCATCGGCATCGGCATGTCGCCGATCTCATCCAGGAACAGGGAGCCACGGTGCGCCAGTTCGAATCGTCCGCGGCGCTGGTTCACCGCGCCGGTGAAAGCCCCCTTCTCGTGGCCGAAGAGCTCGCTTTCCAGCAGATCGGCGGGCACCGCACCGCAATTGAGGGCGACGAAGGGACCATCGCGCCGCGCCGAGCGCGCATGAATGGCGCGCGCGACGACTTCCTTGCCGGTGCCGGACTCGCCCAGGATCAGGACTGTGGTGTCATGCGCCGCCACCCGATCGACAAGGCGGCGGACCTTTTCGATTGCAGCCGAAGAACCCGTCGGGCCGATGTCGACATCGTCGCTTACGTCGGCCACGCGTAGGCGGCGTAGGCTGGCTCGGCGCAGTGCTTCGGTGAGCGCGGGCTGTCGCACCGGCAACTCCAGCGGCCACACGCTCTCGTTGCCGAGTCCAGCCTGGGTCAGCAGCTCCGCTTCCTCTGCGCGCAAGGTCAGCAGCGGTGCATGTCTCGGCATTCGCGCGAGCCAGGTCGCGAAGCGCACCAGCGCGGTGCGATCGTCGCATTCACCGACTACCACCGCGAGCCAGGCATCGGGCTTCACCTCGTCGAGGTGAAGCTCGCCAGCATCCCGCTTCACCACCGGCGTGCAGTCGACGAAATCGAGCAACGCGCCAAGCTGCTCGCCGCGCTTGCGATCGGCGTCGAGCACCAGCACGCGGGATTCAGGCACCCGTCGACTCCGCTGCAAGGCGTTCGAGGATCGGTAACAGGTCGCGCGCGTATTCGGCCTTGCCGATGAAGGCATCCGCCCCCGCACGCGCGGCGTGCTCGCGATGTTCTGCGTCATCGAAGTGGCTGGCGATGACGACGATCGGCGGCTGGTCCTGGGCCTTGATCAGGCGCGTGGCTTGCAGCCCGCCCATCTCCGGCATCGCGAGGTCCATCACTACCACGTCGGGTCGAAGTTCCTCCGTGAGCAACACCGCTTCGCGGCCGTTCAGCGCCACCCCCAGCAGCCGGATCCACGGGTATGGGCGCAACTGACGCCGGGCCGCATTGAGGAAGGCCTCGTGATCGTCGACCAATAGCAACGACAACTCTCGCATGATGGGTTCCGGCGGCGTCGGGAGGCGCCTCGGGTGCAGACTAAGGCGCGGGCTGGCACAGCGGCAAGCCGCGCGTACGGATGCGACGCCCGCCCCCGGTCCGCGCTACCCTGCTCGCATGAGCCCGTCGCCCGTCCCGCCGCCCGACGATCTGGACCCTGGTGATGTCGTCCGCGAGCTCGCGCTGCGCAATGTCGAGCTCGAACGCGCCAATGCGCAACTGGCGCGGACCCAGGAAAAACTCCTTCAATCCGACAAGCTGGCGTCGATCGGCCATCTCGCCGCCGGCGTTGCGCACGAGATCAATAATCCGATTGGTTACGTGCATTCCAATCTGGGTGCGCTCAAGGAGTACACCGAGGCACTGGCGATGATGATCGAGGCCTACGAGCGCGCGCTCGCCGCACCCGATCCGGCATCGGAGCGCGACACGCTGCAGGCGCTGCGAGACCGGCTCGACCTGGCCTTCGTGCTGCAGGATATGCCGCAGTTGCTGCGTGAATCGCGCGAGGGCATCGAGCGCGTGTGCAAGATCGTGCAGGACCTCAAGGATTTCTCGCGCGCCGGTCGAGACGAGACCTGGACCAGCATCGACCTCAACCAGAATCTCGAAACCACGCTCGGCATTGTCTGGAACGAGCTCAAGTACAAGGCTGAGGTTATCCGGAAGTTCGGTGACTTGCCGCCGGTCGAGTGCCTGCCCTCGGAGATCAACCAGGTGTTCATGAACCTGCTCCTCAACGCCGCGCAGGCGATTGCCGAGCGCGGTGTCATCGAGATCGAGACCGAGGCCGACGCGAACGAGGCACGAGTGCGGATTTGCGACAGTGGTCCCGGCGTCCC
>JBKJTK010000294.1:0-18482 GCA_046590875.1 Chiayiivirga sp. | reverse complement strand
CCATCGCTTGACCGACTCCGCGCGTCGACGGGACAGGTCCAGGTTGTGGGCATCACTGCCGTCGCCGTCGGTATGTCCCAGCAGTCGCGCCGGGCCGCTGTAACCCGCGATCACCGTAGACAGATGCGTGAGCGCCTGAGCGGCGTCGCTGCGGATGTCAGCCTTGTCGACATCGAAGAGCACGTCGGCCGGCAACGCGATCCTCACTTCGAGATCGCTCTCCTGCGCGCCGAGATCGCGCTTGGCGCTCTCCAGCGCCTGCACGGTCGCCTGCACCCCGCGCGCGAGGCCAATCACGTCGCGCACCTGCGCCAGCACCTGCCGCACCTGCGGCTGCACCTCGCGCCCGCGTTTCGCGCCAAGTTTGGTCACGGCAGCTTCGGCTGCCGCTACGGTCGCGGGTGAATCCGGATCGTCGTACGCCGCCAGCGCGACGCTGGCGCTTGCGGCAGCAACAAGCGCCAGGAGACAGGCCGTGCGTCTGCACACGTCTAGCGCGCGCATGTCACGGGTCCGTGATCGGTATATCTTCGAACGGTGCAGCTTCGGGAATGTTGAGTGTCACCGCCTTGACGTCCGCTGGCGGCGCCGGGAACTTCATCCACAAGTTGATGCTGCCACCCGCAGCGATCTTGCCGTAGTTGCGATCCGGCCAGCTCGGCATGACCGACGCGATATAGGCACCCTGGTCGTCCTTGAGTACTTCGTACTTTTTGCCGGCCGCGGTGTCGAGCAGGTACACGTCCTTGAACGTCACGTCGTAGCTGGCCGGCGCCGTGCCGGTGTTGCGCAGCTTGAGCTTGGCGGTGAGCGCGTTGCCCTTGCGCTTGAACTCGGTCAGGTCGACGGCAATCGTGCCCCAGTTCGAATCCTGTGTTTGAAGCGGCACGGCGACGCCCTGGCTGCGGGCTGGTCCGCAGGCGAACGCCAATACAAACAAGGCTAGTGTCGTGGCAATCGCTTTCATCGCAAGTTCTCCTCCGAGTGAGCCACCAGCAGCTTACGCCCGCTGCGGCGGGACGGGGTAATCGCGGCCGGCAACGCACGCGGCGGGTCGCGGGTCGGGGCTCCCGCCGCGCGCGCTGGGGCCAATCCTGAGGAGTGGGAGAAGCCGCGACCTGTCCGATTGCACCGGTCCCGCGACGCTCCGTTCAGAAGCACTCGTCTGCTTACGCCTCCAGCAACATGCGCATCAGGTTCGGCAGGCCGTGACCCTGGTGATAACGGTCGCGACCCAGATCGATGCAGGTGCGGAGCAACAACGCTTTCACCTCATCCGGGCGGCCGCGGAACTCGCGTCGCACCGACAGGAATGCGGCCAGCAGCCCGGATACATGCGGCGCCGCCATGCTGGTTCCGCTCTCGTTACGATACAGATCTTTCAGCGTTTCGCTGCGGTAGCGTGAATCGCAGGAGAGAATGCGCTCGCCAGGAGCCACCACGTCAGGCTTGAGTCGGCCATCCGACGTCGGGCCGCGCGACGAGAACGCGGAGATGCCATACAGGTGTGGTCGATCCGCATTCACCGAGCCGACCGAAATGCAATCCTCCAGATTGGCCGGACCGCCGACCGACATCGGACTGTTGAGCTGCACGTCGCCATCGGGCGTGGTGACGTTCACCTGGCCTTCGTTGCCTGCCGCCACTACGGCCAGCACCCCCGAGCGCCAAAGTCGACGCAGCTCGGCACAGACCGGCGAGAAACCACAGCCGTAGACCGTGCTGTCGTAGGGGCCACCGAGGCTGAGATTGATCCCGTCGATCAGGATCTCGGAGTTGTTCTCGTTCTGCGCGGCGATGTGATCGAGCGCCTTGATGATCCACGCGTCTTCGCCATAGCCACGTTCGTCGAGCACCTTGTAGACGACAAGCTTGGCTTTCGGTGCAATCCCCCGCGGCACAGGAGCGTCGGGGTCCCTGGCGCGGACATCGTCTGGCGGTTCGCCCGCGATGACACCGGCGACATGAGAGCCGTGACCGTCGCGATCCTGGTCGTCCGGCAAAGCCAGAGGCGCGCCGACCTTGGTGCAATCCCAGACCTCAAGAATATTTTGATGTCGCCTGAAGTGCGGATGATCACGCCGCACGCCGGTATCCAGCACCGCCCAACGAATCGAATCGCCCAGCGCACCATAACTCGCCCACGCGGCATCGGCCTGCACTACGCGCGCCGATCGATGCAGCAGCTTGTGTTTTCGCGTGCTCTTCCAGATCGCGTAGATGCGCAGGTCGCGATGGCGTCTGGCGAGTTCGGTCAGCTCGGCCGGCCTGAGACGAGCCGCGACGAAGCGACGCAGCGGATCGACGCGCGCCTCCTCCAGTTCCTGCTTGACCTTGCGCGCCGGAATCTCGGCATCGGCCAGTTCGCTCACGATGGCGTTGATCTGGCGCGCGGCCCGCGCGATGCGCGTCGCAAGATCGGTGCTGCCGTTCTCGGCGTCCCGCTCGTGCGCCTTCATCTCGTCGCGACTCTCATCGATCGCCGGGTAGCTCGGCTCCAGGATCTCGATCAGCACCGGGTGCCGCATCTCCACGGCCATATCCGCGGCCACGTCACGCGCCATCAGGAATCGCGCGTGGATGTCGACCCGCGCCGCGTCGTGCACCACGCGACGCACCTTGGGATGCGAGAGATAGCCGATCGCCGAGTGCGGGTTGAATCCTTCGAGCCGTCGCAGCTCGGTATTCATCACCAGTACGTCGACGATGAAGTTGCGGGCGCCGAAGTCATTGCCGACGCCCTTATCGAGCGCCACATGGTCGAGCGGATCGGCGAAGTTGTGCCAGCGCTCCACGCCCTCCGGTACCGTAAGCGGACACGACAGCACATCCTGCACTTCACGCACGCCCAGCGGCGAGCCCAGCGTCACCAGGTGTTCGACGTTGACGGGCGCACCGGACTTGGCCAGCTCGGCCAGTACTTCCAGTGCGACGACGGTGCCCTGGCTGTGCGACACGATCACGACCTCCTGCCCCGCGGGTGGGAGAAGATCCTTCAAACGTTTCTGGACGCGCGCACGAATGCCGGCCTTGAAAAAATACGCCGCACTATCCTGCACCAGGGCCTCGAGAAACTTGCGCGCGATCGGCTTGCGCAGGAACGCCGGCAGCGGCAGCACCTTGGTGCGCCGGCCCGCGGGCTGCACGCCCATCACGCGCAGGAACGCGTCAGCCATCGCCTGCGCCTGCTCGTTGTCCGGGTCGACACCGACGGCCTCTAGCAACGCCTCCGGATTGATTCCCGCATCGCTGCGCGCGGCGCGCTTTGGCGCGATCGCGCCGGATGACTCGCCATGCAGGATGTCAGCCCAGTACGCCATGCGCGAACGCACCCCCATGTCGCGACCGAACAGCGCAAGATCCCACTCGCGTTTCAGCACGTCCGCCGGAGGTTTCTCCCCGATGCCGTGCACGTAGAGGATCAGCGGGCCGTCGGGGCCGGTGCGTGCCACGGCCAACGATGCTGTTGATTTCCTTGCGGGCGCGCGCACGCGCTTCACGGCTGCTTTGCGTTTCTTGATTGCCATGGCTCAGGTCCCGTTGTTCAGTTGTCTGTCGCGCGTCGCAGCTGCGTAGTCGCGGCTTCCGCCGCAGATGAATGAGCCAGCGTTGCGTGAGGCAGAATGCCGGAAACAACCGCCGCTCAAATTTTGTCTACGCGCTCTGGCAGGCGGCGGAAGCCGCGCCACGAACACGCGCCCGGGTCGACACTCCATGTCACGCGCAAGCCAACATGAAGCCTCGCCGCGCCGTCTGGCGCAAGTACCCCAACCATGCTCCCCTCGACGAAATCGTCTTTCCGCTGGTAGATCTCGTTCTGAAAGCACGGGCGTAGCCAATTGCGTGGCACAAGGCGCAGGCCTCCGCGCTTCGGTTGGGAAACGAAGGGCAGAAGGAACGGCTCGGACAACAGCGACAGCGCTCATGCTTCCCCAAGCAACGCGTCTTTCGGCGTAGGGAAAGCGCATTACGCGACACCCACGACGAGTGAGTCGAACATAGCGCAATCGTGACGGTCGCAACAGGTGACAAATTCCTAGTTGGCCTTCGCTCGGGGCCTTCGCGGCTCCACAGACCAAGCGCTACTCCACCCATCCCAGCGAGCACGTCACGGCCTTGCGCCACTGCTGCATCAGTCGCTCGCGTTCGATGGGCAGCATGTCCGGCTGCCAAGTGCGCTCGACGCCCCAGTTCGCGCGCAGGTCGTCGAGGCTGTTCCAGTAACCCGTCGCGAGTCCTGCGGCATACGCCGCGCCCAGCGCCGTGGTCTCGGTGACGCGTGGACGCAGCACCGGCACGCCAAGCACATCGGCCTGGAACTGCATCAACAGTTCGTTCACCGCCATGCCGCCGTCCACGCGCAGTTGCGCGATCGCGATTCCGGTATCGAGTTCCATCGCCGCGAGGACATCGCGGGTCTGGTAGGCAGCGGCTTCCAATGCGGCGCGTGCGAGGTGCCCGCGGTTGGCGTACTGGGTGAGCCCGGTGATCACGCCACGCGCGTCCGGACGCCAGTACGGCGCAAACAGACCCGAGAATGCGGGTACGACGTACACGCCGCCGTTGTCCGTGACGCTGCGCGCGAGAGGCTCCATCTCCGTGCTGTTACTGATCAACCCGAGTTGGTCGCGCAACCACTGCACCAAGCCCCCTGCGATCGCGACAGAACCCTCCAGTGCGTAGCACGCGGGTTCCTCTCCAAAGCGATACGCTACGGTGGTGATCAACCCGGCACTCGATGCCACGGCGCGCTCACCCGTATTGAGTAGCAGGAAGCAGCCGGTGCCGTAGGTATTCTTGACTTCACCGGCGCGGAAACAGGTCTGACCGACCAACGCCGCCTGTTGGTCGCCGAGCAAGCCCGAGATCGGCACGCCGCGCAGCACACCGTGGGTCACGTGTGCGTATACCTCGCTCGACGCACGGATCGCCGGCAGCAGGGCCGGTGCGATGCCGAATGCCGTCAGCAAACTTGCATCCCACTGCAACGTGGCCAGGTTCATCAATTGGGTGCGACTGGCATTGGTGACGTCGGTCGCATGAACGCCACCGTGCACGCCGCCGCTGAGGTTCCACAACAGCCAGCTGTCGATAGTGCCGAACGCCACTTCGCCGCGCGCGGCCATCTCGGGCGCGCCGGGTATTGCGTCGAGCAGCCAGCGCAGCTTCGGCGCACTGAAATAGCTCGCCAGCGGCAGGCCGGTCGCGGCACGGAAGCGATCGACACCGCCGACGCTCGCGTACTCCGCCACCATCGCCGCCACCCGGGTGTCCTGCCACACCAGTGCGTTGTGCAGCGGTAATCCCGTGGAGCGGTGCCACAACACCGTGGTTTCACGCTGATTGGTGATGCCGACCGCCGCGATATCGGTCGCCGTCAATCCACCACTACGCAATGCCGCTGCGGCGACTTCCTCGACGTTGGCCAGAATCTCGACCGGATCGTGTTCGACCCACCCGGGTCGCGGACAAATCTGCGCGTGCTCCTTCTGCGCCCTCGCGACGATGGCGCCAGCGCGATCGAACACGATGAAACGCGTGCTGGTCGTGCCCTGGTCGATCGCGCCGACGTACTTTTTCATGCTCACATCAGTCTGCTCACATCTGCCCGCTCACATTCCATCGCTCACATCAGCCGACTCCCGCACACGACTGGGCGCAGAAATCGATATCGACGACACGACTTTCCTGCGCACACTTTAACTCCGCCGCAGACAGGTCGCGTCCCAGTTCAGAAAGACCAATGCTGCCGCCCCACACGCCGCGGCCGACGCGGCGCAGCATTGCGGCGACTCATCGCACTCGTGGCTTGCGCGGCATTCGTGGCTTGCGCGCCGTTGTCGTGGTTGCCGCGCGCTTCGGCGTCTTGGCGGCCGGCGTCTTGCGCACCGAACGTTTCGTGACGGTTCCTTCGAGAATAGGTTTGACTTCGATTTCACTGCGAAATAGCTTGATCGCCGTGCGAGCCACCTGGTGGGTGTCGTACCAAGAGTAGGCGCCGACGCCGATCGCACCGGCGATCGGGACAACGCGCGATACCGCGCGCCCGATACTGCGCTGGGTGATGCGGATGCCGATCTTGTTGGAGATGGAATACAGCGAACGCAGCGGCAGGCGCCGCACCACGTAGCGCTCGCCAATCCGCATCACCAGATCGCGAAAGAGTTGCGCCGAGGTATGACGGAACAGGCAATACAGCATCTGCTCGCGCGACAACTGCGACTTGCGTCCGTGCAAGGCCGCCAGATCCGTGACCAGTTGCGCCTGGATTCGCCACACCGCGTAGATTTCCGGCAGGATCGTCAGCCAGCCCAGCGGTCCGGGCGGCAACGCCAGCGAACTCGATACCAGTGCGGCCTTGGCCTTGGCGGCGCGCACGACCGCGTGGATGCGCTCGTCCGGCTCGTCAAGCAGACGCTCGCGACTCGGCGGAATCGACGACACCAGATCGAGGAGCGATTGAGCAATCCGGGCAGACGCGGGGCCGTCTTTCGATACCACGGCGACGGACCGGCCAGGGAACTTGGGGGTGGGGGTTGCACTCACTTGACGACTCCGGGCAATGGGCTACATCCCTAGCCTAATCTGCGCGGTCTGACTTCCGTCTAAAGATCACAACGCTGCAAGGGCCTGTCAATTCGACTTCGAGAAAGGGCCTTCAGTCGACGATGAAAAGTGTGGCGCCCGCGACGGTGCGAGAGCCATGCGGCTCAGCGTTATCGGCCACCTGGTAAGTCATGCCCGCGGTGAGCGTGAATGTTCGTCCGTCGAGCAGCTCGGTGTGGAGTTCGCCTTGGATGCAAAAGAGGATGTGGCCCTTCACGCACCAATGATCAGCGACGTAACCGGGCGCGTACTCGACCATCCGAACCCGAACGCAGCCGAAGTGCCGGGTGCGCCAATAGGCCAGTCCGCGCTCGCCCCGGTGCTCGACACGTTCCACCTGCGACCAATCGGTGGTCTCGAAGGGAATGCCTGAAAGTTCCATCGAGCGCTTGGGGCCTCTATCGGTAAACAACGCAGCAAGCGTAGCCGATAGTGGGTTCCCGTTTTCCCAAACGACGACGCCCGGCTTATCGCCTGGCATCGTTGTGGAGAAACTGCAAGCCGATCAGCCGTACGGTTCAAGCCCCAAAATCAACTGAAGCACCGAAGACTGGATCGAATAGTGGCCACGCTCGTAGCGGCCGTAGCGATACTGGCGCCTGAACCCGTCCTCATAGCCGCGACGGAACCCTTCACGGAAGTAATGGTTGTAGTCGCGCTGATTGACGTAGTAGCCGTCGTAGCCGAAGTTCGCATCGAGGTAGGCGTAGTTGTCTTGATAGCCTCCACGCCAGCCGTCGTAACGGTCGGCCTCCCCAGCACGCGTCCCTTCCTCGTAGCCGTACTGGATCGCCTGCTGCAAGACCTCGGCCGCGTACTGGTTGACTTGGTAGTAGCGCCCGCCGCGCTGGTAGCGATAGCTCGCCCGCGTGTAGAAGTACGGATTGGTGTCGTAGTTGAAACGTTGTGACGACCAGCGCCCCTGCATCTCGTGTTGACGCTGCCAATAGTGCTTCTGGTAGTCGTACTGCCGATTGCGGTTCTGCTGTTGCAACGCGGCATAGCGCTGCCGCTCCGCACCCTGGCTTGCGAAGGCCTCGCGGCGATATTGGTCGACACTCTGCCGCTGCTGCGAGATCCGTTGCTGCCGCTCACGCTCGGGCAAACGGCCGCCATCGATTGCGACCGGAATTTCTCGCGGATTGCCTAGGATGCCACCCTGGGTGCGCCCGTTGAATTCTTCGACGCGACGACCCTCGGAGCGACGCGGTACCTGAGTCCGATCCTGCTCGGCCTGGCGCTGCTCACTCTGCCAATTCTGCTCGGCCTCGCGCTGCGGGTTCGAGCGCATCGGCTCGGACTGCCGCGCAACTTCCCCCTGGATCTGCTGCACCTGCAACTGCTGCGCCTGCTGAACCTGAATCTGCTGCGCCTGCTCGACCTGACGTTGCTGCTGCGCGCGATCCTGCTCGGCTTGCCGATCCAGTTGCTGACGACCCTGTTGCTCCTCGCGCTGCATGCGCTCGGCTTCGCGCTGCGCGTCTCGTTCCGCATTGCGGGCATGCGATTCTTCGTTCTGACGCATCTGCTGCGCCCACGGGTCAGGACGATCGGGCTTGGTCTCGTGCTCGACTTGCTCTTGTGCCTGAGCGGGTGCCTCTTGCGACGCGTCATCGTCGTGCGCACCGTGCGAGCGCCCGACGCGCCGCACCTCGTCCTGCACGCTCTCGTGCTGTTCTTCGCCTTCACCGCGCTGGCCATCCTGCGCCAGCATTGGAGAACTCACGCCGATGGCCAAGGCCACCGCGATCATGCGACCCAACAACTGCTTCTGACTCGTTTTCATTTTCCGACCTCAGACCGTGGCATCACGGTCGATACGCGCAGTTAGCACGGTGGCCGCTTAACGCCATCTGAGAATCGGCGTTGGCGCGAAGTTCGTTCAGCCACGGTAGGGAGAGGATGATCCTTGCATCCGGAATATCGCGTCGGGTTTGAGCTGCCAACGTCAGACCGCGCTACCCGGTCGCAGGTCGATGCCCAACGCCGGCGCGATGATTTCCAGAGCCTCGTCATCGCTTCGCAACGTGATCCAGCCCGCGTAGACGTCTTCGCGCGCGGCGCCGTGCTCGTTCCAGACCCACAGGGTGTAGCCGTGCTCGCGCAATCGGTCGTGCGCCAGGCCAATCAGCGTCGACACATCGGCCTCGCCCAAGAACGTATCGTCGGTGGGATCTTCGACGCCCCAATCGATATGCAGGCCCCAGCGGGTCGCCAGTTCGTCGATGCATTCGACGAAGGCCGCCGCATCGCTCGCCTCCACATGGAAGCCCGACTTCCAGTCGATCGCCTCCCGTAGATGTCGCAGGGCATCAGCGTCGAAGTCGCCCGCATCGACCATCGCCTGCGCTTCCTGCCACGTCCCGAACTGCTGCAGGGCGGCTTCGTCGTCACCGGGATTGATCAGCAGCAACAACTGCCAGATCAGTGATTCGACCGTGACGGCTTCATCGTCATCCGCGCCGGCGTCGCCGCTGCTGGCAAAGTTGTCGTCCGGGTCAAATTCGTGAGCGTTGCTGGTCATCGGCGACAGGAGTCTCCAGAGTCAGTTGTCTGCAGTGAACCAAATGATTGTAAGTCACGCTGACACGGATTTCAGACAGGAAGGGCACTTACGTAAGCCTCGTCATCCCCGCAAAAGCGGGGATCCAGTGACTTGAGCTCTACGTGAAGTGTCTCCAGTCACTGGGTTCCCGCTTTTGCGGGAAAGACGATCTGGGAGGATTGGCCCTAGGGTGTTGCCCTCGGACTCTGAAACCGTTCTCTGCGACGCAGCTGCCGACTAGGGGAAGAGGGTCTCGAAGCCGTCTTGAAAAACATCACCCAGCGAGGCTTGCACACTGAATGCGCGAGACACGCGCGTGATGTTGCCCTCCACATCCCGCACCGAGACATGGATGTGGCGATCGGCCAGTCGCTGCAACGGCGGCGTCAACGCGATCTCCCACACACCGTCCGCAGTTTCCACCGCGAGATCCGCGAGCTGCGCTCCCGGGGCACGGCCGGCGATCGTGATGTCGGCGGTGATCGAGAGCGAGCCAGCGGCGATGCCTGTGTTGGCGTCGGCGATGCCCACGCGCAGCGTCCGCACCACGTCGCGGTTGTTGCCCGCGCGCGGTGAACTGAGGGCGAGCGTGGGCCGCAGATCGTCCAGACGCCAGCCGTAGTCGGCGTTGCCGGTATCGATGGGTGCGCCGAGATCGATCCAGCGCACGAACAACAGACGCTCATCGGCACTCAGCGGCAACGCCGGTGGCGGTGGCATGAGGCTGCCGCTGTAGTCGAGGTCCGCTTCGTTCCGATTCGCGCCCGGCGGCTGCAGGGTCGCCGCGTTGCCGGGCACGGTTTCGGTCGGATGATCGGCATTGCTCCAACCATCGAGTCGTTGTCCGTACAACTTCCAGATCAGCAGGCTGCGACGGCTCTGGAACGCGCGCACGTAGCGGCTGGCATTGGTCTGGCGCCAGGTGAGATTCGTGATCACCGGCGGGTAACCGAACTGTGCCTCGCTGTCGGCCGCGAGACGGTAGTAATCACCCGGGACGCCGTTGATTTCGGTGAGTGTGCCGAGGTCGAGATTGCCGGCGGGCGTCGCGCCCATATGGCAACTCACGCAGCGACTTTGCAACAGCGGACGGATGTCGCGCAGGAATTCCACATCGACCACGCCGGTGTTCTCGACCCGCAGCGCCGGTTGGCCGCCAACTTGAGTGAGCAACGGCGTGCTGCGCACCAGATCCACGATGGTGAACCCCGGCTGCGCGGCGGCGGTGGTTTCAAACGCGAGCGGCGCGGAACTGTGCGCGTGACAGCCGCCGCAGTCCGCGCGCAGTTCACCGGGACGCACCTGATGCCAGGTCTGGGCCATATTGAGCACCATGCCGTTGCGGTCGAGCGTCTGGAAGGTGAATGGCGTATCGGCCGCGATGCGCGCAAGGAAACTGGTGTCGGGATTGCCTTCCGCATCCAGCACCGGACTGAGGTCGGGATTGAATTTGCGCAGCGGTATCTCGCCCATCACGCGCAGGCGTTCGTTGGCGTGGCTGTTGAACTGGCGGCCCTCGTTCGGGCCATAGCTGCGATGCGTGTTGGGTTCCATCGCCAGCACCCGCACTGCCCAAATATCGGAATTGCTGTAGCGACCCGCATCCGAACCCTGCGTACCCCAATTGCTCGACTGCTCGTTCTCGCTGGTGTTGAACGCGTCCAGGCCATCGAAAGTGTCGGCTCGCACGTAACCTGGAAAGCTCTCACGCTTGTAGAAACTCGAGGTGCCGATCAGTCCGTATGGCGTGCCGGCTGGCAATTCCGCATGCACACTGCCGTCGTTTGGCAGCCACGGCAGGCGCGCGGGCTCGCTGACGCCATGGATCGCGGCATATGGCACCACGGCGCGCGGCCAGGCCTCGTTGTAGGCCGGGTCGTTCTTCACCAGCACCAGCTGCTGCGCACTCTGCAACACGTTGCCGCCGGGCGCGATGTAGATGCCGGCGTTGTAATACGGCTGCGTCACCGGTCGGTTCAGATCGTTCGCCGGTCCCGGTGTCCACACCACCAGCAGGTCGTTGCGAGGGGCGGCCGAAGGATGGGTGAACTTGCCGACGCGTACGCCGCCGGGGCCGATCGGCGCGGCCTCATCGTCGCCATGCGTGAACGGCGTGATCGAGACCATCCCCAGCGGCTGAAACGGCAGCGTGAAGTCGTAACGGAAGCCCTGCCCGACCGTGCGCGCGATCGCGGGCGCGCCATCACCGAAAGCATTGAAGAAACCGGGGACGCCTGGCGGCCCCTGCGCCGGCAGTCGGTACAGCGCGCCAAAGCCGTTGTTGTTGAGATTGTAGTAATCCACCACCACGAGATCGCCATTGCCCAGCTGCGTCATGAAGTGAAACGCCTGCGGGCCGCGGAATGCGCTGATCACCGGCGCCCAATTGCGACCGTCGGGGAAGATGCTCCAGATGCCCCACAGGCGCTGATCGCGCAGGCCCTGGCTTTCGTGCGAACTGAAGATGATTCGCCCATCGCGCAGGATGGTCGGATGCAAGGCGCTTGAGATGCTCATCGGCGCGATCGCTTCGACGTTCTGTCCGTCGGCATCCATCACAAACAGCTGCAACGTCGGATTGGTGAATCCCTTCGGCGGCGCAAAGCCATTGCGATTGCTGGTGAATGCAATCTTGCCGCCAGGCAGCGGACACGGTCCAAGATTCAGGATGCCGTAGCCAAGGCGGTTGAACTGTCCCGGCGGATCGAGCGGATTGGACTCGTCCCAGTTTCCGGCGGCGGTATTCGGGCTGAACTCGCCGAACGTCAGTTGCTCGCGTAGTCGCGTGCCCAGATGGATGCGATGGATGTCGGCTCCGGCGTAGGGCAGATCACGCTGCGAGTTGATCCCGCTGGGGCGCAGGTCGGGGAAGAAGCTGAAATAGACCCACTGCGCATCGAACGACAAAAACGGATCGGTGACGCCCCCATTGCCGCCAGCGACCAGCACTTCCTCGCTGCCATCGGGATGCAGCAGCATCAAGTCGGCGCCCGGATCGAGCGCGGCCGGATGAAAGACTTCGGGCCAGGTCGTGTTGGTGTTGTCGCCGAAGCGCGCCTGGCGCACGTAGACAATGTCGTAGTCGCGAATGACCTGAGCGGCCGCCGCCGGGCACAGCAGTGCGGCAATCACCAATAGCATCAAGCGACAGGAAAAACGTACGTACGCGTTGTACATCCAACCCCGGGCCGGCCGGCTTTCGAAGCGCATCACTTTACGCCTCCGACGGGAGCCGTGTCCGCGACTCGACGAGCGCGGCCGTTGCGGCCTGATGCCCTACAGGCTCAGGACTGATTCGGCGTCAGCGGGCAAGGCTGCCCCTTGTTTGAGACTCATCCCGCTGAAATTTCCGGGCGTAGCAGGGCCAAGTCATTCACGAAGTTGCGATAGGCGGTCTCACGCCGCACCGAATCGCGCTGCCGCAGCACCCAAGCGGGATGCACGGTGGCGAAGGCCCGCACGCCATCGCTGAGGGTGCGCCAGTGGCCGCGCTCCTGCAGCAGCTTGAAGCCTTTTCCGAAGATGGCTTCCGATGCGGTCACGCCCATGCACACGAGAATGTGCGGGCGCACGAAAGCCAGTTCGCTTTCCAGCCAGACATGGCACGCCGCGCGTTCGGAAGGTTCCGGGTTGCGGTGCAAGCGGAATTTTCCGCGGCGCTCGAACTTGAAGTGTTTCACCGCATTGGTGACGTAGAGTTGCGTGCGGTCGATCCCGAGTTCCTCAAGCGCACGGTTCAAAAGTTTGCCGGCGGGACCCACGAACGGGCGACCGCTCAGGTCTTCTTCGTCGCCAGGCTGCTCGCCGACGAGCATGACCCGCGCGTCCTCCGGTCCTTCCCCGAACACGGTCTGCGTGGCCGGCTGCCACAGCGGGCATCGCCTGCAATCGCGGGCGGCGGCAATCACAGCGGCGAGGCTGTCATCGACCGGATCCAGCGCGGCAGCCGGCAACACCGGTATGCGTCGACGCACCGGTTCCGCTACGCGCTCCACCATGTCGAGCACACGGTGTCCTGCGTCTCGCAACAGGTCCGGCAAGAGGTGCGCTTCGGGCAAATTCTTCCAGTATTTTTGCGGCATCTCTTTCCGCATCATTCGCGGATTGACGCGCGCGGGATTGAAGATGTTCGCGTAGTACGTGCGCCACATCGTTTCCTGCGCATCGTCGTCGGGCGCATCAGTGCGCATCGCGCCGTCGCCGAACGACAGCATTTGCATATCCCAGAAAACGCTTCGGTACGGCGTCAGGATCGCCCAGCGCATGCCGGTGAATCGGCGCATGAAGAACGGCGCCACAAGATCGACGATGTGGTGTTCCGGGTCGAACCACGACATGTAGGCGTTGTTCTCGCCGGGAACCTCACGAAATCGCACGAAGGCCTTCATCTTGTGCGCATCGCGGCGAACGGCTTTTTCCAGCGCCGCGGCGCGGATCACGTCCAGGTCGGTTGCGTTCGTCAGTAGCTGCGGCTCGCCGTGGGATATGCGCCACAGCAGGCGGTAAAGAAGTGCGTGCCGGTGCGGATCACGGTGCGCCAGGACGCGTGCGGCAAGCGCGAGGAAGGCTCGCGGGACGTGCGGCGCTTCAACCTCTATCGACATCTGCTCGAGGGTCTGTCCCCCGAGCAGCGAGGGATGTTGCGTGTCGTCCCAGTCGAGGCTGGCCGGCTCTATTTCTGCGAGCAACGCCTTGCGCGCCAGCGTGCGCCAAGCGGTGAAGTCCCAACCTGGGTTGACGTAAGCGCGAATCACTGGGATGGCGGAATGGGATCACTCAAACAACGCGCCTTGCCGCGGCGGCGGCGCCAAAAGTGCTCTCAACCTGCCGGCGTCATCCAGCAGTTTGCGCGGGTGATGATCCAACATCTGCACGAAAGGCAGCATCTTCTTGAGCGGCGCGCGCAGGCGCGAGAGATCGCCCAGCCGCAACCGCGTGTGTCGGCGCGCCGACAGGATCTTGCCGACGTTGTGCGTTCCGAGGCCGGGCACGCGTAGGAGGCGTTCCCTGGACGCGGTGTTGAGATCGACCGGAAAATACTCGTGATTGCGCAACGCCCATGCAAGTTTTGGATCGATTTCCAGATCGAGCATCGAAGCGCCGCCCGCCTTGCGCGGCGCGATTTCCTCGGCCTGGAATCCATAAAAACGCAACAGCCAGTCAGCTTGATACAGGCGATGCTCTCGCGCCAACGGCGGCGCCTGCAGCGGAAGTTTCGACGATGCATCCGGAATCGGACTAAAAGCCGAGTAGTACACGCGCCGCAGTCGGTAGTTGTTGTACATGTTGACGCTGCTATCGAGCACGGTGCGGTCGTCACTGGCATCGGCACCGATGATCATCTGCGTACTTTGGCCGGCGGGCGCGAACGGTGGCGGTTTGTTTTTTCCGCGCGCAGTCTTGCGCTCTTCCTTGGTTTCCTCGATCCGCCACCGCAGGTTGCCCATCGCAGACCGGATCGCCGGCAAGCTTTTCTCGGGCGCTAATTGCTTCAGGCTGGTTTCGGTCGGCAGTTCCACATTGATGCTTAGCCGATCGGCATATTGGCCGGCGCGCGCCATCAGGTCGGACGACGCGTCGGGAATGGTCTTGAGATGAATATAGCCACGGAACTTGTGATCCTCGCGCAGGCACCGCGCCACTTCGACCAGTTGCTCCATCGTGTAATCACCGTTGCGGATGATGCCACTGGAGAGAAACAGGCCTTCGATGTAGTTGCGCTTGTAGAAGTCGAGCGTGAGCCGCACGACTTCTTCCGGCGTAAAGCGCGCACGGCGTACGTTGCTGGAGACGCGGTTGACGCAGTAAACGCAATCGAACACGCAGAAGTTGGTAAGGAGGATCTTCAACAGCGACACGCAACGCCCGTCAGGCGTGTACGAATGGCAGATGCCCATGCCTTCGGTGCTGCCAATGCCGCGAGTTCCGAGCGAGTTGCGCTTGGTCGCACCGCTGGATGCACACGGCGCGTCGTACTTGGCTGCGTCAGCGAGAATTGCGAGTTTTTCGATGGTGTTCACGGCCCACTACTAACTTCACGAAGTCTCAGAATGCGCGACGCCCGTTTGCGCGCATGCACCCGAGCCAGCGCACGGAGGCCAGCTTTCCAAGACCGCCTCATTTGCCTGGATAGCCACGGGGGACCGCAGCCGGATTCCACCGGCGAGAAAACGTCCGATCGACACAATTCGCGCGGTAATCACTCCAGTGGAAGGCGCGCAGCCCAGATGTTATCGACCAGGTTCGGATACCGCCGTCCGGCCTGATCTGCGCGTTCTTTGGCGGCGGCTTTCTGCATGTCGCTCAACGGCCGCGCGGGCTTGCCACGCCGTGGATTGGGCTTCTTCCAGGGAGGCTTGGTCTCGGTCATCTTTGAATCGATCCAACACGCTTTGGTTCGGACGAATTATGTCCAACCGGCGGCAAGAGGATGTGAACTCGGTCGACTACGGGTGGCAAGGTCGCAGAAGCTTGGCCATGAGGAGCTCGTCGACGTAGTGAGCTTCGCTGGAGCGCTTGTCAGCCGCGCGCATGGGATTGTCGCGATGTCTGACGATTGAGCTGATCAAGCCAAGCCGGTGCGGGTTCGCTCAAGCGGAGGGTTTGGCACCTTCATGCAACCGGCGACGACTGGGATCGTGCGTGGGTGGTTGCTGATTCGCGCAGCAACAACGCCGTTGGAATGAAGGTGAGCCAGGGCGTGACATAGAAGACCGAGAGATACCAATACTTGATCAGGAAACTCGCACCGTGGCCGAGGTAAACACCGCAGTAGAGCGTGTCGAGCGCAGCAAACGGGACGGTGTAGTAGACGGAGATCCAGAAGGCGCGCTTCAGTCGAGTGCTGTCCTTTCCGCGCCGAAGAATAAAGATTGCGGCCAGAGAAATGGCGACCGACAAAAGCACGGAGCCTACGGCAAGCGCGACCAGCGAATACTGCTGATAGTACGAAGGCAATCCCGCGAGCCAGAACGCAGCCCAGACGCTGATGCCCTGGAGCAAAAGACTGACGTGCTTGCGTGAGTTCACGGCAAATGGCGCCTAACGTTTGACAGAGGTTGCTTGACCCGCTTTTTGGGAGCACGTCGGCTCGAGAGAACAGTCAGTCATCTGCATGACTAGCGCTGAGCCTGGAGCATTGCACCCATCTTCTGATGGATCAAATTGATGGCCTTGAGCGGCCGAATGAGAACCTTGAATTCCACGATCCTTCCCTCATCGTCCCACTTGAGCATGTCGACGCCGTTGACGGCAATGCCATCGATATCGACCTGGAATTCGAGCACCGCGTCACGAGGGCCAACAACTTCCCGAACGTACTTGAAGGTTTCGTTGAAGAAGACGTGGAACGCGGCAGTAAGGTACTGAGCCGTGATTGCCTTTCCGACCTGCGGCGTAAAAACAACGGGCGAATGAAAGACGACGTCGTCGGAAAGGAGTGCACTGACGCCGTTCGCGTTTCGCGACGAAACAAGATCGTGCCAGATGGATAGCGTGGCGATAGTCATGCGTTTGCTCTTGGCGTGATGTGTTTCAGGACGCCCAATGCCGGATCCAGCAAGCTTGAGAGGAATTAGCGCCCGGAACTAGGCGCGCGACGGCACACCAACCGACGCCGGTCGTACTGCGACGACCGCAAGTGGCGCCGGGAGCCGAAGGAATGGGACCAAGCGCAGGTCAGACCGGTGGCCGATAGGGAAGTGCCCAGTAAGGGCTCGATTGCGAACCGGCGACCGATGACAGGATGTTCGGACTTTCCACGCCAAGGTGCCTGGCGATGGTTCAGTGCCGCCCCTAGCGAGCACAAGCATATCTCCCGGTGGATCGCGGCTGGGCAGAGCGGAAATAGAGAGTCTCCGTCTCACAGCCACGGAGCCCGCGAAGGGCGGGCTCCGTTTGCTTCAGGCTAGGGGAAATTTGGCTGTACGTTGCCCGGGCAGGTGACAAAGGTTGTCGACCAAGTCGGAGATGTCGAGCTTCCGGACCCGGTGCAGTTCAGGGCCCCGCCACTTGTGGGATAGTTGGACGGGCAGAGGTAGCTGGCGGAACCTATCGTGGCAGTGATCACGTCGGCCTCGCCCACCAGGCTGGCATCCACTTCGACGTATTCACCCGTGGGAATAACGCCTACCGCATTGTTGTTGAACTCTCTAAGCCCCGTGAACAAGGTGCTCGACGAAGACGAAGTGAAGCCCGTGACGTCGTAGACCACCTTGTACGGCATATCGACCGGACGCCGCGCACCCGAACCCGGGCAAGCGTTCGCCACGATGTCAGTACCGTTCCTGTTGTAATTGCCGACGCGCAGTTTGATATTCGCGGGCAAAGGCTCGCCGGCCACTGCCGTGCACACGAACGGATTGTTGCCCGCGGTCGAGTTGCAGGAGTGAGGTGTTGTCCCATAGTCGAAGCCAACCTGAGGCGGACTGCTCGAATTGATCGCATAGGCCCCAATATTGACCTGGAAAACACCGCCGGAGACAGCCGGTCCGACGCCAGCCACCCGATAAGTCTGGAAGTCTCTTTTCAAACTTGCCGCGTCGTCCGGATCGATATCGCCGCTGATCGCAACACCGGAATTTGACGAGGTTACCTGGGTAAATGCTCGCGGCAAGTCGTCGTTTTCCGGGGCCGTCCCCTTGGTCACGTGACCACGCACGGGAGGATCACTTCCGGTGGGGGTCGCCGTGGAAAAATCGTTGTTGGTGACTGTCAACTCCACGCGACTCGCGGTCGGCGGTGTGACGCCGGTGTCGCTGACGAACCAATCGGCGATCTCGGTCAGATTGATGGTCGTGAAGGGCAGCACCTGGAGGACGCAAACCCGCAACTGGGCCGCATCAGGCGGCGCAGTGCCCGTGCCCTTGCAGTTGACCTCCGCCTCGCCGAGCACATCCAGCGCCTGTTGCTCCAGGAAGTCGATATACAGGCCGCGGCTGTGCAGCCTCTTTCCGGCCGGGTCGTTAGTCGGGATGTGGTAGCGGATCAACGCGGGGTCGTCGAGCGAATTGAAAGTCGCGACCGCCCCGGGATCGGGCGTGGTGCGGTTGTTGTAGGTCACGGACTCGCTGCCCGAACCCGGATTCGGCGCGACGAAGCGACTGTCGAGGTAACTCGTCACGAAGTTCTTGTAGTTGTCCGTACCGGCCACACTGGGGAAGGCCGAATCGCCGCCGTTTAACGTGGCCAGCAGGTTGTAGTAGTCGTTGGAGAGATCAGTCGCGGTGGAGAAAATTCCGTCAGTGCGGATCAGGCGACAGGCTTCGAGATAGTTGGAACCGCTCGCTGTCGCAGGGGTCAGCACGCCGCCGACCAGGTTGTGGTGCGCATG
>JBKJTK010000256.1:0-20293 GCA_046590875.1 Chiayiivirga sp. | reverse complement strand
CTTCGTGTTCCGCAATCGTGCTGGAACGCGCCTCAAAGTGTTGATGGTGGACGCGACCGGCGTGTGGCTATGCGTGCGCCGCCTGCACGACGGCCGCTTCGTCTGGCCGCGCGCAGATGCGCAACTTTGCGAACTCGATGCACCGCAGTTCGCGTGGCTGTGTGCGGGCGTCGATTGGCAGCGATTACGTGCGAAAAACCCTGGTGCGCGCTGCGTTTGATGCGCTAGCATTTCGCGCATGGATGCCGCGCAAATCATTTCAATCACCGACGTCGAGATGCTGCGCGGCATCGTTCTTGATCAGATGGCGGCGATTGCGCAGCACGAGGCGCAAGCACGCGCCAATGCCCGCAACCATCCAGTTCAAGAGCGGCATGATCGAAGCCCTGCTCGACGTCGAAGCGCGGCGGCAGCGCCTTGCGCGCGGCATCCAGCCTGATCTGGAGCTCGTCGAGCTGTTTGGCGAGCACCTCACGGTACAGCACCCAAGGTTTCGACGCTATCGAGCCGCACGCCGTCCGGCAGCGTGCCGAGCACGTTGAGCAATGCGCTGAGGTTCGGCCGCGACCTGTCGATCTCCTTGAGCACCACCTTGCGCGCGAGGTACTCCGTTCGCGTGCGCTCGAGCCCCGGCGCCTCGCCCTCGAGCCGCTGCAATTCGTCGTGCAGCACGTGCCCGGCTGCACGCACCTGCGCCGTGTGCCGGTGCACGACGAACACGATCAGCGCTGCGAGCACGAGAGGCAGCAGCAAGGCCGCGACAATGCGAGTCAGCCGCGCACCTTATGTTCCCGGTCGGGCGATCATCGAGATCCCACGTGTAGCGCGCGCCGTACGTGCCAACGGTAGCATCCCGTGACCGGCTAACAGTGCCAGGGACACTTTCTTGACTGCACACCATCGTCAATCGTGCGCGTCAATAAGTTACGTGTTCCTGACACCGTTTCGGGCGGAATTGGGGGATATCAAGCCGCGACGCAGAAGTGTCCCTGGCACCGTTCGTCCCGGGCTGAATTCCGCGCAAGACGTGTCACTGAAACCGGTATTTTGGAACGGCTATTTGTATTTGGTTTCCGTCTGAGCGTCAGTCGTCGTTGACGATGGTGCCGAGGCCTTGGCCGTCGGCAATTATTGCGCCGGTTGGGCTGGTCAAGTTCACGAAGAAGGTATCGTTGCCTTCTACGTTAGTATCCTGCCTGACCTGCACCGTAATGGTTTTGATCATCTCATAGGGTTGATACGTCAGCGTCCCCGAATTTGCGATGTAATCGAAGGCGTTTGCCGTCCCGTCGGCGGTGTTGAACTGCACCGTGATCGCCCCGGACGATTGGTGGCTGAGCATGACCGTAAACACGAAATTTTTGAACACAAGGCCGCCCGCACTGCCTTCTGTCTGGCTCACGTCGTTGATGGTAATCGTCGGAATCGGGTCGTTGTTCCGGATCGTGCCCAGGCCTTGAGCGTCGGCAATGACTCCGTTGAAGGCACCGCTCAGGTTTAGGAAGAAGGTTTCGTCTGGCTCGCTCGTCATATCGCCATTGACGCTGACTGTTACCGTCTGCGTCGTAACGCCCGGTGTGAACGTCAGAATCGAGCTCAACGGGGTGTAATCGGAGAAAGGGCTGCCGCCGGTCGCCGAGCCGTCGGCTGTCTGTGCGTTCACCGTGACGGTGCGGCCCGAGGCGGCGCTGAGCGTGACCGTGAACATGAACGCTGTGGGACCCGCGTCGCCCTCCGTGAGCATTACATCGTCGATGCTGATTGAGGGTTGCGGATCGTCATCGTTGATGGTGCCGAGGCCTTGGCCGTCGGCAATCGTGGCGCCGGTCGGGTTGCTCAGATTCACGAAGAAGGTTTCGTTCAACTCATCCGTCGCATCGCCATCGACCATGACCGTGACCGTCTGCGTCGTCACGCCCGGCGGAAACGTTACCGTAGACGCCTGCGCGGTGTAGTCGCCGGGAGCCACGGCCGTACCGTCGGCGGTAACCGCCTGCACCGTGACGGTGCCGGTTGAGGGGACGCTGAGCGTGACCGTGAACGCGAACGGTCCAGGACCCGCGTTGCCCTCGGTGAGCGTTACATCGTTGATGCTCATTAGGGACGCGTCGTCGTCGGAGATGGTGAGCACGGCGCTCGATGGCGTGACGAGCGTGGCGCTGCCGGTGGCGCCGGACAGCGCGATATTGATCGTTTCGCCGGGTTCGACGCTTGCGTCGTTGACGATCGGGACTGCGAAAGTGCGCGTACCGACCTCGCCCGCGCCCCACGACAGCGTGCCATTGGCGCTGGCGTAATCGCCCGGCTGCAGGGCAGTGCCGTCGCTGGTCGCGTACATCACCGAGATCGGGCCGAAACTGCCGGCGACGCGTTCAACGCCGATCGTCGCGCTACCGGCGCCTTCGCCGACGCTGGATGCAGCCGCAGTGAAACGGAGATTGCCAGCGGGCCCCGGCGGGCACGAGCCTTCGAAGCTGTCGGAGAAAACGGAGGACGTGAGCGGCGCTGCCGAGATCAGCGCGACGTCGTCGACGTAGAGCGTCGGCTGCGCGCCTGCGACGTCGGACTGCAAATCGAAACGCTCGAAGGTTCCGGCAAACGACAGCGGCGCATTCGCGAAACGCACCTCGACCAGGCGCCATTCGTTGGCGGCAATCGCGCCGCCCGCGATGTAGGTATCGAGCTCCACATTGGCGAGCGCGGGTCCACCGAGATTGTTGTAAAGCTGAAAGCGGAGCTGCTGGCCCCCCGCCACGCCACCATGCACGTAAAAGCGCACGCCGACGTAGTCGGTCGTCGTGAAGTTCACGTTCTCGTGCGCAAACGCGACCGCGTTGGAGTTGTTGCCGGTAAACGCGATGGAGTACAGCGAGCCGTTGCGGGTAGTTGTCGCGTGCAGCAGATCGGTGCCGCCGCCGTACGAGTAACAATCCGCAAATCCGCCCCGCAGCGCATTGTCGTAGACGACCCTATCCTGCGCACCCAGGCCGCAGGCAAAGCCCAGCAACATCAAGCACAGCGGCAGCCGCATGACCGTCTCCCGTCGGAGCACTGACGCATTGTACTCTCGCACAACCCGGTCCGAGCGCGGTTTCACATGCACTCAGGATTCCACCACGTCATCACACTCGAGCACCTTTGCTCCACTTGCGTCTCAGACCACTGAACCTCAAGGAACACGTCAAAGTTCGGCCCACGCCTGGCGCCGGCCGATGAGGTGCACGATCCCGAACACCGCGCAGATCGCGCTGCTCGTGAGCCAGAACGTCATCGAGTTGCCTGGGAACATCGGCATGATTGCGGGGAACGCGACGGCACGCGCGACATAAGCGAAGGTGATCGCGCAAGGCACCAGACGCAGCAGCGGCAGTCGCGGCAGCACGCCGGCGCCGGAGAACGCGTAGGCCGACCACACTATCCAGAGCAAACGGTGCCAGGTCCACTTCCGGCGCTGGTCTGAGCAAATCTCCGACCTTGCCCAGTGGCGATTGGCGGTGTTGCCAGCGACACGGCCCGCGCCGCCCCGCGCACCGGCCCCGTCAAACCGATAAGTGAACCTGGCACCGTTGTTCTGCAATAGGGCTCGCAGGAATGACAGAGAAGCTGTATTGCCCGGTTTGGCCGAAAGCGGAGCCAGCCAGGAGCAGATTCGCCCAAAACATCAAATTGCGAAGGGTCGTTCCTCTCACGGTAGGGCGGGGTGTCTTGGCATTCGCTAACTCCTACGGGTTGGCCAACGCCCGCCGAGCTATGCAGCGACGAAATAATAAGATTGGCCCAGTCGTTGAAATCCGACAGCATGGTGAACTTTCCGCCGCAGGTGGAATTGCCCGACGGGTTCACGTCGTACTGAATTCCGTTTTGAATGGTCCCGCTGCCATTCCAGTCGATCGCAGCGCTTCCGCAAACTCCCGCGCTCTCGTTGACCGCGTTCTCGTTGATCGCTATGCGGCTGCCATAGAAGAATTGTTACGCTGCACTGGCACGCTACATGCAACTCGCGCAACGGGTGAGCGCACGGCCGTACTTGTCCTGCGACCACTGCTCTAGTGCGTCAAGGTCAGTTGAGCAAACCTTGATGTAGCTGCCGGTCGTGTAGTTGGAACGTGCGGGGCTGGAGATGACTTTGTGGGCAGCCGCATGAACCATTGGATATTGCGACGCGTATTGCGGCTCATCGACGTTAACGACGTAGCCAGTTGGATTGGCTTGCACCCAGCTGAGGTATCCGGCCTCATCACTCTCGAACCGCACGACCATCTCTCACCTGCCAATTGTGAACATGTTTGTGTGCAGCCTAACCCCGTAGGGGGTTCGTTGGTCACCGCTGACCCTCGGTCGAGAAGACTTGTTCCACTGAGAAGGAAGCTGCGGTAGGAGCGCCGGCTCGCGTCAGACGCAGGTGGGAGGGTCCAGGTGTCGGCGCAAAGGTCCGGATTACCGGTTGCTTGGGACCTGAGGCGTCTCGTCCGGCCCACTCTTGCGACCGTTGGCTGGTCGGCCAGCACCTCGAATCATGCCCCTCGAGCGCCCTGTCGATTTTGGTCTTCAAGCTTTTCTGCTTGAACGACCGGCGCAACCGCCCCAGCGCATCTCGACCACCTGGATGGTTCGCCAAGGCGACGCCCTCGGAATCGGGTGTGCGAGAGCAGCCTTTCGTCTTGAGATTCTCAGTGACACACGCCGATGCTCCACACCGTTGAGAACTCCGCTTTGCTCCACTGATTACCACGGACCATTATGTGCATGAGACCTGCATCGCCCCAGCACCAGCCTTCCTTGCCTTCGCTCAGCTGGAGGAGTTGGCGCCAAGATTGCGCCGATTCTTGGAACGCAGGTTCTGACCACCTTGCGTAGGTGCTGTCGCACAGAGCAAGGCGCTGCGCGTAGGTCTCGGCCTGAAGGTGGAGATCGTCGTTCTGGAGTTGCGCGGGGTATCCGCCCAGCCGGGTCGCCCAAGCGGCGGGCGCGTCATCGTCGCCGTTCACGGCAAGGACCAGCTCACGATAGGCGTGGCTTTGCTGGGTAGTGAGCATTGCCCGTTGCACGCCGTCGTTCGAGAGGTCCGGCAACATCCTGCCTCCCGCGCGAAAGGTGTACTCACAGACAAAATCCCGGCCCTCGTAGTCCTCTGCCGGCATGTCAGCTGGTTCGGTCACGCGTGTGAGCGAGAAACTCTCCGGAGTGAAAATCACTCGACATCCGCCTGGGTCGCTGTTCGCGTCGCTGTAAAACGAGGGTGCTGGAAAGTCGTCGCCGCGTGCAATAAACAAACTCATCAATCCGGCCGTTGGTAGTCCCAAGTCCGGCGCGCAATCGGCCGCATCCTTCAAATTGAGTTGCAACATGAAGGCCATCGGAGTCCCTCGAAAGCGCGGCCACTCAACCTCAGTGGGCAAATCAGGACGGCCGCCGGATTTGCTCGAACCGATCGGCGCCCAATCGCCACGCAAGCGTTTCGGAGTTAGCACTACGCCCGGTCGAAACCACGACCGCACCTTCTCGGCAATGGGGGCGAGTGGGCCGCTTTCCATCGCGGTGTGCAGAGTCAGTGCCGGAGTCCGGCGCTTCTTGATGGGAGCTGCGGGTTTCTCTGGCGCCTTCCAATCCAGGCTTGCAAGAGCGGTGACGCTCAGCCTTCCTGCCGCCAGGATCAATATGGAGTCTTTCCCAAGGGCAAATCCGGGCAGCCGAAACTGCCTGCCTGTCGGCGCCTGATGAATCTCCATGGACGGCAAAGGGAGGCTTGCGGAGAGTCTTTGTCGGCGGTCAAACAGGGCAACGGTATTGCCTTCGACTGCTCTGCACTTGCCAACGATCTGGCCATCTGACGACAGACCAACCGACAACGAGTCGTACTTGTCGATGCCAAGCAGTTTCGGCACAGCCTCGGCATCGGCGTTTGCACCCTGCAGTACTACCTTTCCTCCCAGAGCCGCCAGCGCCACGAATTCGCCGGGCGGAAAGCTACCTGCTGCCGTCGAAAGCACACGACGACCTTTCGAAGGCCAACTGCCGAGTTCGGCGCCAGTCCGTGAGTCGACGTGCCAGACGATGTCCTGCTCACCGCCGCCAGTCGTGCAGTGGAAGATGAATCCCTGATCTGTTCTAGCTGAGAGTGCCCACGCGCCGTGCAGACTTGGCCAGCGGGCAAGCAGCCGAAAACGCGCTCCCTCGAAGGCGACGAGTGCACGCTCCATCCCGAGATTCAGCAGGAGGCGACCCGGAGATGCCCCCAAGGGCCTGATCTTCATGGGGGCGATGCTTGCAGCGAGGTGCCCCTGCTGTTGGCTCGCAAGCGTCTCAAGTCGACGCGTGAGATCTTTCGCTGCCGAATCGGTCAACCTGTCGAAATCGAGGCCAGCGGTCAGCTCTTCAATTTCACGCGCGGGATCGACCACCAGAAGCTTGCGCCGAGAAGTGCCTACGGTGTGTGCGTGCACCGCAGCTCCATCGAAGGTGGATAGCTCGCGGCCGGTAGCCAAGTCGAGTACCCGGAAAAGCACGGGCTGGCGGTGGATGTGGAACACACACAACACGGACATGCCATCCAGAGGGAAGACCCAGCGCGGCATCAGACGAGTGGGTTTTCGAAGCGCCTCAGCCTCGGCAGCGCATCGCAACACGTTGTCGCGATAGTGCGCCTCCGATTTCGTTCCCTTGCTGCGCTCAACCATCTCTCGCTGACCCGCGACAGTTCTGTCTTTTTCCTTGGCGGACTTTTCATCGGCGGCAATCGGCAGCGACACCAGCGCCATCAAGTCGCGCACCGTTTCATCGGCAAGATGCAGCGCTGCATAGGTCAAGTGAATGTCGCGAGTGGGAGGCTCGTGTTCAGCACTGTCATCAAGCGTAACCGCTAGCCACGAATTCTCGGCCAATGGGAAAAGCGACTCCTTGAACATCGTTGGCTTCCCCTCTTGGCGAGCGATTGTTGGCCGCTGGGCGGCTTGGCGAATGGTGCAGGTCGCGGGGTCGTTGTCGCAAGTTGAACTGCCTCGATATTTTCTGCGGGGCCAGAAGCCGCGAGGCCGGAACGATGGCGATCGCTGGGCGGCCCAGAAACACAGTCGGCGCGGAGCGTTGCCAAGCCGATTCGGGTCGAGCAGTCTTGCTACCAACGGTCTCGTCGCGGTCCTCCCAAGGTGGAGGTCGGCCAGAAGAAGCGGGCACCCCGGGCTGGACCCGCCGTTGCGCATCTTCTGTCGATTGAACGTCCGCTTTTTCCATCCTTGCAGCCCAGCTGTATGACAGTTGTGGGTCGACAGCTGCCCTTTCCTACCCCCGATAACAATCCTTCGCTAATCGCCATGCGCGCTGCGGGGTGACAGATTCCTGGTTGCGGCGCGGCAACGACGCGGAAGGCATACCTCAGCCAGCCATCAAGGCAATCGAGTCGAACTCGCCCAACACCAACAATCACTTCCGGTGTGGCTAGTGCCTCAACACGACAGAATTTCCCTCGGCGAAGCCGATCCACCCTAAAATGCCCCTTCGACGCAAGCGCGTCCTGCAGCGGGACGTAGCGGTTTTCGGGGGATACGCGTGTTGAATTGGTTGGGCAAGGTCCTTGGCGCCGATGCCAAGGGGCCGGACGCAGTTCCGGCGGCGTGGATGCGGCAACTCGAATCGGTGTTGGCAGCGGCTGACAAGCTGACGGGTCTCGGCCGCAGCGGTCTCGGGCGCGACCTCGCTAGCTACGTGTTACGCGAGGACCCGATCGCGGTGCTGTCGGAAGTGGCGAAGTCCGATTCGCTCGCCTCGCTCCTGGGACTGACGTGGGGTATGCACGGCGAGGAGACGCCGAAGCAATCGCGCCAACTGTACGCCTCGCTGCACGAAGTGCCTCCGCCGGTGGTAGTGCGCTGGGGCCATGTGCTCGCGGCAAGCGTCGGGACGCGCACCTCATACTGGGTGCTGAACCTGCCGGCAGGCGCGCAGTGGGCCGAGGCGATGATGACCCACGCGTGTTCCTCGTCGGTCAACTCGTGGTCGGGCGAGGCCAAGCCGAAGTGCGAGCTGTCGCTGGGGGTGGTAGAGATGGCGCTCGAAGCGGCCGGACTTCCTCCGGCTACGCTGTTGGTGGCTTGCTTCGCGACGCCGTTGTCGGGCAGTCACTGGGGCTCCGGGCGGATGAAGCTCATCGGCCGCATGCCCGGCTTCGCCGCCGCCGTCATTCGCCACGTTGAGGCCGTGCGACCGCATGTGCTACCGGT
This sequence comes from Chiayiivirga sp., assembly GCA_046590875.1. GTDB lineage: Bacteria > Pseudomonadota > Gammaproteobacteria > Xanthomonadales > Xanthomonadaceae > JALCLA01. The sequence continues at coordinate 12,077 of JBKJTK010000256.1, read as the reverse complement.
TGCCGTCGACCAACGTCTGCACGTGCTCGAGCTGCTCGGCCAACTCGACGATGCAGGCTTGGCCCCCTTCGCAGCCGAGCTCGCCGAGCACGGCGCGTCCACGAGCAAGCAAGTGCGCGCCGCCGTCGAGCCGCTCGCGCGCCGCATCGCACCGTTGCTCACCGAGCCGCTGAGGGCGCTTGCTGCCGGCGGCAAGCCCGACCAGCGCCTCAACGCGCTGCGCCTGCTCCACACGATGGCGAGGGCTCGCAATGACACCGACATGCAGGCTTGGGTGCGCGAGACGGCGCGGACCGACAAGGCGCCGAGCGTGCAGGCACTGCCGGCGGAATGGGAGGTTACTGTGCAGGCGCAGTCCGCCGACACCGACCGCTACGAATACGACGTGCCAACGACGATCGACTGGCAGGTCGAGATGACGCCGGAGTTGGACGGCCAGCTCGACCTGATGTGGCGAGACCTCAACGCCTCGGTCGACAAGGCGAACAAGTCCACGCGCGAGCACCACGAGCGCACTAAGGCGCAGGGTCACAAGCACCCGCTGCACCAGGACGACGGCTACAGCCGAAGCGAACTGGACACGCTGCGCGACGCGCTCCGCTCAAGCGTCGCGAAGGTCACGCCGCTCAAGGAGAAGCGCCGCAACAACTGGCAGCACGTCGGTCCCTTGGTGCAGCGCTTCGCTAAGCACCCGGCGGTTACGGTGCCTGCGCTGCTCAAGGTGCTGGCGGCCTTCGAAATACTGGTGCTCCCAAGTCGCGGCTTCTCCGGACCCGCGAAGGAGGCGATTAACAGCGTTCAACGCGCGACCGGCGGCCCGACGCTGCTCGAGCTGTCGCTGCGCCTGGACGCCATGGGGTTACGCGGCAGCGATGAGGTATTCGCCAGCTATCTCAGCACCTACGGCGCGATCGCGCGCGATTGGGACCGTGACCGAGTTTGGCCGTTCTTCGCGCACCACCTCGAGCGCCTGGTCAAGCTGCTCGAGCCGAGCCAGACGAAGGACTACTGGCTCGACCGCGCCTCGATCTACCGCGCCATCGGCACGCTGCCGACGCCGCCGACGGTGGTGGTCAACGCGCTGTTCGACCTGGCGCTGGCGGGCGGCCGTTCGGAGCGCGCGCTGGCGCAGGCGGCGCTGCACGCTTCGCCGGGTAAGGAGGCGCGCATCGTCAATGCGCTCGGCGACGGTAAGTCCGAAGTGCGCACGGTCGCGGCGCAGTGGCTGATGCGCCTCAGGTACGGGGAGGCGATCCCCGCGCTCGAAAAGGCCGTCGCCAAAGAAAAGCATGACGTGCCCAAGGGCGCGATGCTCGACGCGCTCCAGGCGCTCGGCCAGCCTGTCGAGAAGTACCTCGACCGCGACGCGCTCGCCACCGAGGCGGCGAAGTCCCTCGCGAAGGGCCTGCCGAAGGAACTCGAGTGGTTCCCGTGGGCGGCGCTGCCGCCCGTGCACTGGGCCGATTCGGGCGCGCTGGTGCCGCCGGACGTGCTGCGCTGGCTGATGGCGCAAGCGGTGCGGCAGAAGACGCCGGAGCCAAACGCAGTGCTACGCAAGTACTGCGCGATGTTCGTGCCCCGCGAGCGCGAGGCCTTTGGCCAGCTCGTGCTCGAGGCGTGGCTGGGCGAGGACACGCGACCCAACGACCCGGAAGTCGCGATGCAGCAGGCGCGCACCAGCGCGACCCAACTGTATCAGGGCATCCAGCAGTACCCGCAGTATCACGACGCCTCGCTCAAGAGCAAAACACTCGAGGAACTGGTCGCGCTGCATCTGCCTGCGCAGCTGCGTCAGCCCGCGGGCTCGGCGATCGGCAGCAAGGGCCTGCTCGCGGTCGTAGCCTCGTGTGCAGCCGAACGCGTGGCACCGCCGGTGCAGCGCTACCTCAAGGAGTGGTACGGCACGCGCGCCGCGCAGGGCAAGGCGCTGATCGCGATGCTCGCGTGGATCGAACATCCCGCCGCGATCCAGTTGATGCTCTCGGTTGGCAACCGCTTCCGCACCAAGAGTTTCCAGGAAGAAGCCACGCGCCAGGCCGAGGCACTGGCCGAGCGCCGTGGCTGGACCCTCGACGAGCTCGCTGACCGCACCATGCCGAGCGCCGGCTTCGACGAGACCGGCGTGCTCGAGCTCAGCTACGGTGAGCGCGTGTTCGGCGCGCGTCTGCTGCCGGATTTCAAGGTCGAGCTGGTCAATCCTGACGGCAAGAAGATTGCGGCCTTGCCGGAGCCGCGCCAGGACGACGACGCCGATCGCGCCAAGGACGCGAAGAAGGCCTTCTCGGCCGCGAAGAAGGAGATCAAGAGCATCGTCGACCTGCAGACCGACCGTCTGTACGAGGCGCTGTGCACCGGTCGCGACTGGTCGTACGAGGACTGGGACGCCTACCTCAACAAGCATCCGGTCGTGCGGCGGCTCGTGCAGCGGCTGGTGTGGGGCGTGGTCGTGGACGGCGACGTCGTTGCCACGTTCCGCCCACTCGACGACGGCACGCTCACTGACAACGCCGACAACGCAGTCGCGCCCGCCGCCGATGCGCGCGTGCGCATCGCCCACGACTCCAACCTGCCGGCCGCGGACGTAGAGAAGTGGCTGCAGCATTTGAAGGACTACGAGGTCAAGCCCCTGTTCCAGCAATTCGGCAAGGGCACGTGGACGCTGCCAGAGGACAAGCGCCGCGAGACCGCGGTAATGGACTTCGAGGGACACCTCATCGAAGCCTTCGCCCTGCGCGGGCGCGCTAACAAGCTCGGCTTCCTGCGCGGCACGACTGAGGACGGCGGCTGGTTCATGACCTACGAGAAGCGCTTCCCGACGCTGGGTTTGCTCGCGGTGATCGAGTTCACCGGCAACCCGCTGCCCGAGGAGAACCGCATCGTCGCGCTGATCAAGCTGTCGTTTTCGGGTACGCAGAGTGGCAATTCGTACGACCGCGCCGATCTCGCGCTCGCCGAAGTGCCGTCCGTACTTCTGTCCGAGTGTTACAACGACCTGCGCCTGATCGCCGCCGACGGCACGGGCTTCGATCCCGCGTGGCAGAAGAAAAGCGAGTACTGATCGATGAATCGCCCCGAGACCCAAGTGCTACGCGCACCGGCCGAGCAGGTCCATGCTGAGGAACTGGCGCGCCTGGCAGCGAAGGACGCCGGGCCGCGCCCCGCCGGCTGGCGCCTTTCGCCGCGCGGCGTGCGCGCCTTCATCGTGGGCGACGACAGGCTCGGCGTGCGCCGCAAGTTCTACGGCGACGACGCACTGATCGACCGCTGCATCGTCACCCTGATGAGCAGCCGCGGCCTGCTGCTGGTGGGCGAGCCGGGCACGGCCAAGTCGATGCTGTCGGAGCTGCTGTCCGCGGCGATCTCGGGGGAGTCCACCTGCACGATCCAGGGCACTGCGGGCACGACCGAAGACCAGATCAAGTACTCGTGGAACTACGCGCTGCTGCTGGCCGAAGGTCCGACGCCGAAAGCCCTCGTGCGTGGCCCGATATACGAGGCCATGCAGCACGGACGCCTGTGCCGCTTCGAGGAAGTCACGCGCGTGCAGCCGGAGGTGCAGGACTGCCTGATCAGCCTGCTGTCGGACAAGGTGCTGCATGTGCCGGAGCTCGACGGCGAAGACGCCACGGTGTTCGCCGCGCGCGGCTTCAACGTGCTATCCACCGCCAATATCCGCGACCGCGGCGTGCACGAGATGTCGAGCGCACTCAAGCGCCGCTTCAACTTCGAGACGGTGCGGCCGATCTCCGATCGCAAGCTCGAGATCCAGCTCGTGCGCGAGCAGACCGAGGCGCTGCTGCGGCACGCGCAAGTGGACGTTGAGCTCTCGCCGGATGTCGTCGAGCTGTTGGTCACCGCATTCGCCGACCTGCGCAACGGCGTTACCGCCGAGGGCGTGGTGGTGGAGAAGCCCACTGCGGTGATGTCTTCGGCCGAGGCCGTCGCGGTGGGTTTCGCTGCGGGCCTGGACGCGCACTACTTCGGCGACGGGTCGGTGGGCGGCGAGCACGTCGCGCGCCAGCTTATCGGCACCGTGCTCAAGGACAACGCCGAGGACGGCAAGAAGCTGCGCCACTACTTCGACGTGGTGGTCAAGCAGCGCGCGCAGCGGCACGCGCAGTGGCGGCGCGTGCTCGAGGCGCGGCGCGAGCTCGAGCGCTGATCCGCGCGACCGGGCGATGAGGGACGCAATCGGATTGGATGCCGCGGCGATCCGCGCGCTTGGCGCACGCCTGGTCGCGCCCGATCTCATCGTGTATCCGGTGCGCCACCACAGCCCGGCCTGTGCATGGCAACTGCGCCGGCTGATGGCCGAGCGCACGCCGTGCGAGGTGCTGGTCGAGGGTCCGCGCGCGTTCACGCCGCTGGCTCCGCTGCTCGCGCACGCAGGCGCGAAGATGCCGCTCGCGATCTACACGTATTCGGTGCAACGCGGCGACGCTGATGATCCGGAGCGCCGCCGCGCCGCCTACTACCCGTTCTGCGACTATTCGCCGGAGCTGGTAGCGCTGCGCGAGGCCGCCGCGCGGTCCATCCCGATGCGCTTCATCGACCTCGACTTCGCCGAGCAGTGCCAGCTCGAGGCGCCGGACCAGGAGGAGACCGAGGAAGCCGCCTCGCTGCTCGATGAGCGTCACTACCGGCGCAGCGCACAGTTGCAGGCGCTCGCCGAGCGGCTCGGTTGCCGCGACCACGAGGAACTGTGGGAGCACCTGTTCGAGCTTGACCCCGGCTCCGCGTCGCTGGACGAACACGTCGCGCGCGTGGCCGCCTACTGCGAGCTTTCGCGCGTAGACAGCAGCGAGGCCGAGCTCACCGCCGACGGCACGCTGGCGCGCGAGGCCGAGATGGCGTTCCACATTCGAGAGGCGCTGGCGCGGCGCGCGCCCGACGCGGGCCCGGTACTCGCGGTGGTCGGCGGGTTCCACGCGGTGGTGCTGCCGGACCTCGTCGCCTTGAAGACGCCGCGCCCGTCGGTCAAGGTGCCGGGCGTAGTCGAGGAAGCGAGCGCGCTCATCCGCTACGGCTTCGAGCGCCTCGACCGCCTCAATGGCTATTCGGCGGGCATGACCTCGCCCGCGTGGCACCAACTCCTGTGGGAACAGATGCTGCGCCATGCCAAGGGCGGCGAACCGGCTGCGGCGCGTACGCGCGGCGCCGCCGCGCTAACCGTGCTTGCCGATATCGCTTTCGAACTGCGCGGCAAGTACAAGGTGGCGCTCCCCATGCCCACGCTCGCGGCGGCCTACGAGCAGGCGCTGCGGCTTGCCCACTTGCGCGGCCGCCCGGCACCGCTGCGGCACGACGTGCTCGATGCCGTGACAAGCTGCTTTGTGAAGGGCGACGCCGATGCCGACGGCGCCATCGTCCTGCAGGTCGCACATCGCGCACTGTGCGGCGTGGCCATGGGCACGGTGCCGCCAGGCGCGAGCACGCCGCCGCTGGTGCGCGACTTCGCTTGGCGCGCACGCCGGCAACGGTTGAAGATCGACGACACCGAGCCGCGAAAGCTCGCACTCGACCTCTATCGCCGGCCGCGGCACCGGCTTACCAGCCGCCTGCTGCACGCGCTCGCGCTGCTCGGCGTGCCGTTCGCCGCGCGCACCGCCGGCCCGGACTTTGTCGCCGGCGTGGGCCTGGACCGCCTGCAGGAGCACTGGCAGTACGCGTACTCCGCGGCGACCGAGGCGGCGCTCGTCGAGGTCTCGATGTACGGCGTCACCGTGCCGCTGGCCGCCGCCAATCGTTTTGCTGCGCGCGTGGACGCGATGCAGGCCGACGGCCAGTCGAAGAGCGCATTCGCCGGCGCGCGCATGCTCACCCAGGCCTGCGTGCTCGGCCTGCACGACCATCTGCCGCGAGTGCTCGCGCTTCTGAGCATGGCGGTCAGCGAAGACGCGGCATTCGACTCAGTGGTCGGCGCCGCCGCGAACCTCGGGCTGTTGTGGGAGTCGCGCGAGCCGCTCGAAGCCCGCGAGCTCGAAGAGCTGCCCGCATTGCTGCGCGCCGCCTACGAACGCGCGACGTATCTTGGCCGCGAGCTGCGCGGCCGCCAGTGCGACCCGCCCACCGCGGTAAAGGCGCTTTCGCAGTTGCGAGAGTTGCTGATAAGCGAGGCGGGCAAGACGCTCGACCCCGAAATGTACTGGGCAATGGTCGACGACCTGCAGGCGCACCACGACGCGGCGCTGGTGCGCGGCGCCGCGACGGGCCTGCGCTATTGCGCCGGTCGCCTCGAAGACGCTGCGCTTGGCTCCATGCTCGACGGTCACTTCCGCGGCCTGCTCAAGCCGCCGGAGGCGGTGGCGTTCCTGCGTGGCCTGCTTTCGACAGCACGCGAAGTCGCGTGGCAGCAGCCGGCGCTGCTGGCGGTGCTCGATGCGCTGGTGCGCGAGTGGAACGAGGAGGACTTTGTCGCGAGCCTGCCGGAGCTGCGTCTGGCCTTCGCGGGCATGACGCCGAAGGAAACCGACCGCGTCGCTGAGGCCGTTGCGAAGCTGCACGGCGCGAGCGACCTCGGCCCGCTTGTGCACCGCGACCTCGACGAGCAGGCGGTGAAGCAGCACCTTTCCGCAGCGCGCGCGCTCGCCCAGGTACTCGCAGCCGACGGGCTGTCTGATTGGGTTGCAGCGTGAAGCCGCTGCAGCGCTGGCGCCTCGTGCTGGGCCGCTACTCGCAGCGTCTGCAGGGCGAGCACTCGCTCACAGGCGCGCAGGCGCGCATGGACGCCGCGCTCGACTTCCTTTACAGCCGCGAGTACGAGGGCCGTGGCCTGCGCAAGGAGACCGGACCCGGCTCGCTGGAAGCCTCGCAGCCGACGTTGGTGAAGTGGCTCAGCGAAGTGCGAGAGCTGTTCCCGCGGGACACCGCCGAGATCGTCGAGAGGCATGCACTCGACCGCTACGGCCTGACCGAGCTTCTGACCGACCCGCGCACCCTCGAGCGCCTCGAGCCGAACCAGCAGCTGCTGAAGACCCTGCTGACCTTGCGCGGCCACCTCAATGACGACGTGCTGCACATGGCCCGGCGCATAGTGCGCCAGGTGGTGGAGGAAATCCGGCGCGAGCTCGAGTCGGAGGTTCGGCGGGCGCTCGCGGGGCGGCTCAACCGGCACCGGCACTCGCCGATGGCGATCACGCAGAACTTCGATGCGATGGGCACGGTGCGAAGGAACCTCAAGCACTACGACACGGCGCGCAAGCGCCTGGTCGTCGAGCAGGTGCTCTTCTTCGAGCGCAACACGCGCCGGCTCCCGTGGGACATTGTTCTATGCGTCGACCAGAGCGGCAGCATGGCCGACTCAGTGATCCACAGCGCAGTGATGGCCGGCATCCTTGCGGGTTTGCCGGCGTTCCGCGTGCGCCTGGTGGTATTCGACACCAGCATCGTCGACCTCACCGAGCGCGTCGACGATCCGGTCGAGGTGTTGATGCGCGTGCAGCTCGGCGGCGGCACCGACATCGCCCAAGCGGTGCGCTACTGCGCGCAGCGCATCGAGAACCCCCACCGCACGGTGTTCGTGCTCATCACCGACTTCTGCGAAGGAGGCTCGCCCAGCGAGCTGGTACGCGAAGTGCGCAACCTCGCCGAGGCCCGCGTAAAGATGATCGGCTTGGCCGCGCTCGACGGCGAAGCCAACCCGTACTACGACCGGCAGATAGCGGAGCGCTTGGCCGGCTGCGGCATGGAGATTGCGGCGCTCACGCCCCAGCGGCTCGCGCAGTGGCTGGCCAAGGTAGTGTCGTGAGCCTGCGCGCGCGTCTGCACGAGCAGCTTCGCTGCTGGGACGACGACACGTTTGCGGCGCTGGCCAACCGCGGCCTACTGCGGCGCGCGGGCAAGGACCTCGACGCATCGACGCCAGTCCTGACCGCGGAGACCGACGCTGCGCTCGAAGTCGAGTTCGCCGGCCAGCGCCAGCGCTTCGACGCGCGCGGCCCGGCGCAGGCCACGTGCTCGTGTCCGACGTCGGGCGTGTGCCAGCACATCCTCGCGGTGGCGTTGTGGTTGCAGAAGGTCGGTGATGCGTCGGCAACCGTGGACGTTGAGGGCACGCCGCTCGCGGCGGAGCCTGCGGCCGACGACACCGACGTGCTCGCACCGCTGCACGCCGCCCTGTTGCGCTTCACTCCGACGGACCTCGCGAAGCACGCCGGCAAGCCTGGATACCGCTGGGCGTGGCAGTTCGTACAGGACCTCAATCCCGAACGCGGCGTGCGGCTTGCGGGCGGCAGGAACATCGTTATCGGCTTTGTGCGCCCGCGAGTGGACTTCCGCTACCCCGGCGGCGGCCTCGACGCGCTAATCGCCGACGCCAAGGTCGGCGATGCGGCGAAGTACCGCGTTGCCGCGGTGCTCGCGTACCAGCGCGCGCATGGCGTCGAGATCTCCCCGCCGGAAACCAACGCCACGCCGCGCACGGCCGCGCTCAATTTAGGCCAGGACCACGCGCTGCCGGAAACCGGCGAGCACGCCCGCCGCGAATCGCGGGCGCGTCTGCGCGCCAGCGTACGCAAGCTGCTCAGCGAGTGCGTGGAGCTTGGGCTGTCCCACCTGTCGCAAGGCATCGCCGAACGATTCGCGACGCTCGCAACGTGGGCGCAGGGCGCCGAGTACCACCGGCTCGCGCGATCGCTGCGCCGGCTTGCCGACCATGTCGAGCTGCTTCTGGCGCGCGCGGGCGGTGCGGATGAGCACCGGTTATTCGAGGAAACCACGATCGTGCACGCGCTCGTGGCCGCGCTCGAGGCTGCTGAGGCGCGCGGTGCGGCGCCCGTGCACCTGGTCGGTCGCGCGCGAAACCGTTACGAGACGTTGGGCGAGCTCGAGTTGCTGGGCCTGGGTGCGATGCCGTGGCGCGCGGCGTCCGGCTACGTCGGGTTGACGATGCTGTTCTGGTCGCCGGCGGAGAAGACATTCCTGTCGTGCACCGACGCGCGGCCGGAAGGCCAGCGCGGGTTCGATCCGGTCGCGCGCTACCGCCAGCCCGGGCCGTGGCAGGGCCTCGGCGCGCCGGAACAGGCCAGCGGGCGGCGCGTGCGCCTCACCGACGCTCACACCAGTGACCTCGGGCGGCTGTCGGCGAGCGAGAAGTCGAATGCAAAGCTCGAGGCCATGGCGCCAGCGGATTTCGTGGCCGCGCTAGAGCCAGTGTCGGACTGGTCCGTGCTCGCCGAGGCGCGTTCGTTCTCGCGGCGCAGCCTGCTAGCAGAGCTCGACCCGTTGCGCGACTGGGTTGTGCTAAGTCCCGCCGCGTGCCGTACTCCTCGTTTCGATGCTACGCGGCAGGTGCTCGTGTGGCCGCTGCTCGACGGTGACGACAAAACAATCGAGTGCGAGGTCGCGTATTCGACGTACACCCATCCGGCGATCGAGCGGCTGCACGCGATGACGCCGGACCGGTTTATCGTGGGAACGTTGGTGGTAGCGCGCCTGCGGGACGTCGGCAGCGGCTTCGTCGCCGAACCACTGAGTCTCTTGCACACGGAGGGCAAGGTCGCAGTTGACGCGCTGTACTTCGACCTCGCGCCCGCGCAAGGGCTGTTCACGAAGGCGCTTGGCAAGTGGCGACAGTTGACTGGCGGCGGGTCCGCGCAGGCCATGCCGATGTTACGCGCGTGTTCCCTGCCTCCTGCGCTCAACGCGCTGCAAGCGTTCCTTCAACGACAGGCCGAACGCGGTCTCGGTGCTGCGGCAGTGCCAGCGATGCGTGCAGAGCTCGAAGCTCACGCAAGAAGGCTCAGCGATTCGGGCCTGGCCGGGTTCGCGTTGGATACCGGAGTATCGCCGTCGGAGCAGGTGTTGCGAGCGCACTATCTGCAAATGCAAGTGGCGCGGTTGCTCGGTGCCGACGGCGACGACTCGGAAGATGCGGCGCAGCCAGCGTGATTCGTCGATGGACAGCGCACTCCCGGGATGCGTCGGGTCGAAAGCTACCCTTCCCTACCTCCGATAAAGCTCCCTAATCGGCGCCTTTGTCCGCAGGTTTACCCGTTTCACCGGGCGCTCTTTCTCCCAGCCTGTCCCGGCAGATGCTGACAGCCTGATTGACGGCCGCGACATAGTACGACGGCGCATCCACGCCTTTTTCTGCATTGACGAGCGCACACGCCGGCTCTGTCCCCACGTGGGCCAAGGTCAGCAGCCCCATCTCGGCCAAATAGTCCGTTGAAGAAAACGGGTCGCGAACTTGTCCCTTGTGCACTCGACCAACTGAGCCCCGCGCAAACGCAATGACGGTTTCCGAAGAATTTTCGCGATTGTGCTTTGCGAGCAGGAGCGCCCCCAGGGATGTTTTCTCGACGGTCGAACCGGAAAAAAGCTCGGCCGCCAGCCCAATAGCCGGCTCGGGATCCGACTCTGCGATTGGGGCGATCGGTCACAGACCCGCACCGGGTTCACTGCGACGCAGCCGATGCACCGTAACTGCGGGATGCGATGAGGGGTTTGCGATGGCCTTGCCGGGGGTTGGATCCGGAGAATAGGTCTTGTGAAGTCGACCCACGCGAAGATTTTAGTAGACCAAGGGCATTGGCGTGGGAAAAAGTTTCCACGCCACAGCAGTTCGATGGCGGGCCGTTTGTCATGGGTTGCGTCGAGAAGTTCTCATGCAACGCTGTTGCGACTGCTCAAAATCTGGCGCCGCGCTAACAGCGATCGCTCAGATCCACCAAATCTCTCTCACCACCTATGGGTCACTTGGCAGCGCAGTTAACCATGTTCGAAATTCCCACTCCCGGGTCATATCTGACCGAAGACGAAGCAGCGCGATTGCTTGGCTTTTCAGTTGGCAAGCTCCGCACCATTCGTCGGCAGCGACTCATCGGGAGTACTTGTCTGGGGCGGCGGGTCCTTCATTCGGCACAACATCTGCAGGAGTATCTAAACGCATGCGAACAGAACGCCCTGGCGCGACCCCTGACGGGCTGTACTGGCTCAGCCAGCGCACCGGATCAACGCACTGGCACAGAACTTGGTTCGATACCGCTGCGCGGCAAACTCGCCGCGCAAGCCTCGGCGTTGCAGACTTTCAGTCCGCGTTCGAAGCGCTTGCGTTCTGGTGGGCAGACCAACGACGACTGAGGAACGAGCGTCCCGATCTCGTGACTTTGGCCGAAGTCTTGGTTCGGTACTACCGCGAGTACGGGCAATCCCTCCGAAGCGAAACGCAGATCCGAATTGCCTGCGGGAAACTGACCAAGCACTCCGGCGCGCTGGCAGTGAGTGAATTCCAGTTCGAGGCCCAAGCACAGTTCATTCATTGGATGAAGAACAGCGGTTCCTCCGCCGGCTACATTCGACGCACACTTTCAGTAGCCAAGGCAGCAATCTCATGGGCATTGGCGCGAAGCATGGTGCAGTCTGCTCCCACGGTAATACTTCCGCCCGATGGAATGCCTCGGGAACGCCTTCTGACGTTGGATGAGCAAGCCGCAATCTTCGAGAACGCGACCGAAGAGCACGTGTACCGATTCGTCGTGTTGTCATTCGGGACGTGGGGAAGACCCGAGGCGGTGCTCGAGCTGACGAGGGAGCGTTGCGACATCAACCGGCGCCTCGTTGACTTGAACCCTGAAGGACGTCAGCAGACGAAGAAATACCGACCGACTGTCCCGTTGGTGGCTTCCCTGCTTCCCATCGTGACCAGTGAGACAGCAGGCTGTCTCATACGGTGGCGCGGGAATGCCGTGGCTGACATAAAGACGGGATGGCGTCGACTGAGGAAACGGGCGGGGCTCGACCCAGGGGTGATCCCCTATCTGATCCGACACACCATGGCGACCACGGCCCGATCAGCTGGCGCACCGCCTTGGGAAGTCGAAGGCTGGCTCGGCCACAGGCGACCGGGAACCACGGAGCGCTATGCGAAATACGCTCCCGACTACCTCGGCCGAACGGCCGAAATCGTGGAAAACCACTTGAGCAAGTTGCCCCTGCGTAGCAGTTGCGTCGCAGGGTGATGCGTAAGTGGTGGGCGGTACAGGGATCGAACCTGTGACCCCTACCATGTCAAGGTAGTGCTCTACCGCTGAGCTAACCGCCCGCTTCACAAAAACAATGCTGCCGCGCGTCAGCGC
>JBKJTK010000298.1:0-2684 GCA_046590875.1 Chiayiivirga sp. | reverse complement strand
GTTGGGGTTCGTTCCGACGCTGGTGTTCTCGTGGATTTACGAGCTGACCGCCGAGGGCCTGAAGCGCGATGCCGAGGTGATGCCGGAGCAGTCGATTGCCGCGCAGACCGGGCGGCGCATGGAGCGATTGATCTTCGTCGGCCTGCTGGCGCTGATCGCTGCCATTGCCGCCGACCGTTTCTGGCCGCAGGAAAAACCGGAGTCGGCGTCGAATCTCCAGACAACTTCCGGCGAGACGCCGTCCGCTGCCGCGGCGAATGTCGATGCCGACGCCGCGGTTTCGATCGAACCCGGCTCCATCGCGGTGCTGCCCTTTGTCAACATGAGCGCGGACAAGGACAACGAGTATTTCTCCGACGGCATCTCGGAAGAATTGCTCAACGTGCTGGTCAAGGTCGAGGGTCTGAGCGTCGCCTCGCGCACCTCGTCGTTCGCCTACAAGGGTCGCGAACAGAGCGCCGCGAGCATCGGCTCGGAGCTGAAGGTCGCGCATGTGCTCGAAGGCAGCGTGCGCAAGTCGGGCAACCGGGTGCGCATCACCGCGCAATTGATCGATACGGCAAACGATCGACACCTGTGGTCGGAGACCTTTGATCGCGAACTGACCGATATCTTCGCGATCCAGGACGAGATCGCCAAAGCAATCGTTTCAGCATTACGCGAAACCCTGGGTGACCGCACGTCGGCGCCCGCCGTGACGGTTCTTGCCGATACCGACAATCTCGATGCTTACCAGCTGTATCTCAAGGCGCGTGGACTGTTCCTCTCACGTGAGCGCCTCGACGAGTCCGTGCGCCTGTTCGAGCAGGTGGTCGTGCTGGATCCGAAGTTTGCGCGTGGCTGGGAGGGACTTTCGGTCGCCAGCGCGGTGATCATCGACTGGGTCAGCGTCTATCCCGCGATCGATCCGGATGCCCTGCTGGTCCGTGCCGAAGTGGCCGCCGATCGCGCCCTGTCTCTGGACCCCACACTGTCGATGCCGTGGGCCACCCGATCACTGATTGCTGGCTACGCGAGCCCGATCGACAACGCTTTAGTCATGGATCACGTCGGCCGCGCCATCGCCGCCGATCCGCGCAACGCCACAGCCTTGCTGTGGCGCGGCATCAACTGGATCTCGCTCGGCTTCTTTGATCGTGCGTCGGCAGACTTCGACCATTGTCTGGAAATCGATCCCGCCTACGGCAATTGCCTGCGTTGGACGGCGGTGGTGGTGCTGTTCCAGGGGCAGACTGACACTGCCCTTGGGTTGTACCAGGAAGGTATGGCCAAAGGTTTCGTCTCCAATCGCGGCAACAGCTTCGTCGAGCCCTTGATCCGGCGCGGCGATAGCTTCGCGGCGATCCTGTTGATGCGTGAACTTCTCTGGCCGGTGGAAATCCAGCAAGCGGTGGTGGCAAGCGTGCGCGATGGCCGGCCGCCACCAGACATGGCGGCGCGGATCGCGAGCTATCCGCAGGCCGAACGCCGGCAATCCGATTGGGCACTCCTGTTGCGCGACTACCCGCTTGCGGCTGAGGACGACAGAGGGAACCTGACGAAGGTCGAGCACTGGGACCCCGCCTACGAGGGCCTGCGCAGTTCCCCTGCCTTCAAGCGCATCCTCGAACGCCGCAACGTGCCGGCCTACTGGCGCGCACACGGTTTTCCGCCGCAATGCCGCGCGCTGGGAGAGACGGATTTCGAATGCGACGAACCTGGCACACCGCCATGAGTGAGGCGATCAGGGTTCGCCACGAGCTGACACTGCTCAGCACCGCCGCGGACTTCATGCATGCCGGCCGGTTTTGCGCACTGCGCAACTGGGGCACAGGGTGAACTTCCTCGCCGAGCTCCGCCGCCGCAACGTCATCCGCATGGCCGGGTTGTATCTGGTCGGGGCGTGGCTGGTGATTCAAGTCGCTGCGACGCTGCTGCCGGTGTTCGGGGCACCGGAGTGGCTGATGAAGGTGCTGGTCGGGCTGCTGGCCACCGGATTCGCTGTCGCGCTGGTGTTTTCGTGGGTTTTCGAGCTAACCCCGGACGGGCTGAAGCGCGATGCCAACATCACGCAGAGCGAATCGATCACCCCGCAGACCGCGGGGCGAATGGATCGCATGCTGTTGCTGGTGATGGCGCTGGCCTTGGGCTATTTCGCGTTCGACAAGTTCGTGCTGGCGCCAGAGCGCATCGATGTGGCCAGCGAGTCGGCGCAGTCGGTTCCCGCCGTGGCCTCGGCATCGGACACTGGGCCCGCTGCAACCACGGTGGGTGTACCGCAGCCGGCGGATTCGAAATCGATCGCCGTGCTGGCCTTCGCTGATCTCAGCCAGGGCAAGGATCAGGAGTACTTCTCCGACGGCGTGGCCGAGGAAATACTGAATGCGCTGGCGAAGGTCGAGGATCTCAAGGTTGCCGGGCGCACCTCGTCGTTCTACTTCAAGGGCCGCAACGAACCGCTGGCCAATATCGGTAGCACGCTGGGCGTGGCGCATGTGCTGGAAGGTTCGGTGCGCAAGCAAGGCGAACGCTTGCGCATCAGCGCCAAGCTGTTGCGTGTCAGCGATGGCGTCGAGATGTGGGCGGACTCATTCGACGGCACTGATGGCGACATCTTCGCGTTGCAAGAGAACATCGCTCAGCAGGTGGCCACTCAGCTCAAGGTGGCGCTGAGTGTCGGCGCGCAGGGTCCGCTGGTTGATGCC
>JBKJTK010000411.1:0-5268 GCA_046590875.1 Chiayiivirga sp. | reverse complement strand
GAATTGAAACGCACCAACGAAGAAGGGCGCCGTTGCCGGCGCCCTTCACTCGCTTCGCACGTTTTAGAACGTGACGCTCCAGCTGTTGATGTAGCCGACATCGCCACCGGCGTTGTCGTTAACCCTCATCTTCCAGATGCCGTTCAAGGCCTCGGTCGACAGGTTCAGCGTGACCGGCTTGTTGATGTTGTCGGTGCCAGCACCGGTGCGGTTGTGGATGTTGTAAAGCGAACCATCCGGCGCCACCAGATCGACCTTCAGGTCACCCTGGTAGGTGTGCACGATCGCCACCGTAACCGATGCATTGCTCGGCGCGTTGCCGGTACGACCCGACACCGTGATCGGGCTGTCGGTGGTGACGTTGTCACTGATCGTGTAGTCCGCGGTGTTGCTGTAGGTCTGCGTACCGCCACCACCGGTGGTGTAGCTGCCGGTCAGGCTGACGCCGGAGAACGTGCTGTAGGCCTTCAAGCGCACGTAGTAGGTCCCGGTCTGCGCCGTTGCGATGTTGCAGGTTTCGGCATTGCCATTGGCATACGGACGGCAGTCATACACGGTGTCGGTCGGCGCCGAGCCGAACTTCACGTACATGTCCATGTCACCGGTACCACCGGAGGTCACGAACTTCAGTCCGCTCGCGCCGGCTGGAACGGCCATCGTGTAGTTCAGCGAGGCACCGGTCGAAGCACCCAGGCCGGTCACGGCCACCCCATTGGTCAGCGTTCCGCCCGGCGGCGGCGGCGGTGGCGGCGGCGGGGTGCCGTCGAAGAACGCATACAGCAGTCGGTTGGCGGAACCCGTGCCCGGGCTGGTGACCTTGTTCGGGGTCGAGGCATTGATGAGCGCGGTGGTCACCTGCGACGGGGTCGCGCTCGGATTGGCGGCAAGGTAAAGGGCCGCAACACCAGCAACATGCGGCGAGGCCATCGAGGTGCCGCTGATGGTATTGGTAGCCGAGCTGCTGGTGTACCACGCCGAGAGGATGCTTGAACCCGGGGCGAAGATATCCAGGCAGGTACCGAAGTTGGAGAAGCTGGAACGCGCGTCGGTATTGGTGGTGGAACCCACCGTGATCGCGGACGCCGCGCGCGCCGGCGAGTAGTTGCAGGCGTCGGCATTGTCGTTGCCGGCCGCGACCGCAACCGTGACGCCAGCGTTGGTCATACCCGCCACCGCATTGTCCGTGGCGGTGGAGGCGCCGCCGCCCAGGCTCATATTGGCTACGGCCGGCTTGACGTGGTTGGCCGCGACCCAGTCCATGCCCGAAATAACGCCGGCATTGGTGCCTGAGCCGTCGCAACCCAGCACGCGCACGGCGTGAATGGTGACGCCCTTGGCGATGCCGTAGGTGGTGCCACCGACCGTGCCCGCCACATGCGTACCGTGGCCGTTGCAGTCCGTGGCGTTGCCGCCGCTGGTGACGGCGTCGAAGCCATTGCCCATGCGGCCGGAGAACTCCGTGTGGCTGCCGAGCACGCCGGTATCGATGATGTAGGCGTGCACGTTCGACGCCGTCGTGTTGTAGGTGTAGCTGTTGTTCAGCGGCATGTCGCGCTGATCGGTACGATCGATGCCCCAGGTGGCAGGGGACTGCGTGGGGCTGGCGGCGACAAAGCCGTCTTCCTCGACGTAGGCGATGCGGTCATCCGACAGTAAGCTCGCGAGCGCCCTGGCGTCTGCTTGAACCACGAACCCACGCAGCGCATGGCTGAAGCTGTGGCGCAACTGAGCGCCGTGCAGCCCCGCCATCTGGCTGGCGATGGTTGCGACGCGCGGTGCGTTGCCGTTTTCATGGGCCAGGGTGGCCACATCTGGTTTCATGACGACGATGTATTGCCCCGGGACAGACAAACTTGAGCGGAAGAGTTCTGGCGCAGCCTGAGCGGACGCGGACAACGCGAACAACGTGGCAGCGGCGAGGGTGTTCCGACGGAACGAACGAGTGAGACGTGAGTGCACTGTTGTTACCCCAAGAGTTGGTAATCGACGGAAAGTCCCGCCTTTGGCGGTGACCACGGCTCCCTTCGTCCACCTTCGACGCCGCGATCCCGCGGCACCCGGTTACCTACCGCAGCCAGCGCCCCCCGGCCTGCTGCGGACCGCCGCTCCCCGACGTGCTGGCATTTGGCCAGTACTTTGGAGGCGGGATCAGGTGGAGTTTTCGCCCCGTCACGAAAGGCAAAAACAGCGCGGAACCTAACAACCGATGTGAACCCGGTCAAGCAATAAATGTGATCGAAGTCATTGTTTCTGCTGCAACTATTGCTGCAACGCAACATGAAAGGCGGAAAATTCCTGGCTCGCTCCGACCCGTGGCCGCATCCGCACCTTGCACAGCGTTCGACGGCTGCCGTAACCGGATGTCGCTACGCAACAGCACGGGGCACTTCAGGCGCCCCCGACCTAGGTAGTGTCCGATTCAAGCAAGGGGGGATTTCACCTGAAACCGCCAGGCTTTTGCGCGACGGCGGACGGTGGTGGCGGTTGCACCAGGATGATGCCAGCGCGTCGTTCGCCAGCTTCCGCCTCCGACGCGGATGCGGGTTGATCCCGGACGCAGCCTCAGCGCCGTCCGATCACGTGCACGCCGCGCGGGCGGCGCCACCACAGGAACGCGAACAGCAGCAGCAGGATCGGCGCGCCGTAATAGGCGCTGCGGACCCCAACCGGCATGCCCGAGAGCAATGTGTCCATTGCTGCCGCCGGGTTCGCCAGCACGCGCGTTTCAAGCGCGCCGAAACGCGCATTGGCGAACGTCGCGGCGGAATCGGCCACGCCAGCGGTATCCACCAACCACAGACCCACGGGCAAATACACACCGGCCAGCGCCAGCTCGCGTTGGGTCGTCTCGACCATCAACGGACCCAAGGTCGACGTACGCGCCAATCCGCCCCAGAGGTAGAAGTTGTATAGCAGCGCCCATACGAACAGCACGCCCGCGATCAGGTGCAGCTTGCTCTTCATGCGCACTTTCCTCGCTATGGTGCTGTTGCTAAAACGCGAATCCGCTACAACATGCCCGTTTCGAGGCGTGCGGCTTCCGACATCATGCTTTGGTTCCAGGGCGGATCGAACACCAGGTCGACATCGGCCTCGCCCACGGTCGGGATCAGTTCGAGCTTGCTGCGCACGTCCTCCACCAGCACCTCGCCCATCCCGCAGCCCGGAGCCGTCAGGGTCATGCGCACCTCAATCCGGCGCGAACCGTCCTCGCTGCGCTGCACTTCGCAGCTGTATACCAGCCCCAGGTCAACCACGTTGATCGGGATCTCAGGGTCGAAGCAGGTTCGCAGCTGACGCCACGCCAGGGTTTCGACATCCTCGTCGCCCGCTCCTTCCGGCAGTTCCAGCGGATCGGGGGGCTCCTTGCCGATTGCGTCGGCGTCGTTGCCGGCGATCCGGAACAGATTGCCCTCGACGAACACCGTGAAACTGCCGCCGAGCGCCTGGGTGATGTAGCCGACGCTGCCCGCGGGCAGCGTGACGCGCTCGCCCTGCGGCACCAGGACGACGTCGCAATCGCGCTCGAATTTCACCGGCTCGCTGCTACGGCTGTAAGACATGAATGATCTTGAGGTGCAAAGGAATGAAGCTGCGATCGACGCGCTGACCGCACGCTGCGTTCGCGGACCGCTATTCTACCGCACCGTCCGCAGTCACCCGGAGTCTGTTTGAGCGCAGAACCTGTCCGATTCCCCACCCTGCCGCTGGCATTGGCCGCATGCGCGGTCGCCATCGTCGGGGTCGCGGCGGTTTGGGCCGGGGTGTCGCTGATCACGCGCACTCAGTGCGCCTGGATGGCGCCCGTGGCGGCGCTCGACGCGGCGTTGTTGTTGCGACTCGCGACTATGCCAGCGGGACGCGTGAGGGTCGCGCTCGCACTGGCGGTGACGCTGCTCACCATCGTGGCCGCGAATTTCCTCGTTGCCTCGGCCCAGATCGGCGTGTCCATGGGCTTGCGGCCGGTCGAAGCCGTGTCGCGTATGAGCCTGGAACTCGCTGCGCTGCACGCGCAGTTCAACAATGGCTGGATCGAGGCGGGCTGGTACGCGCTGGCGTTGGTGCTGGCGTGGCGCTGCGCGCGCTGAGGAAAGCGGAGCGTCCGGCATTCCGCGCCGGACGCAAACTCAGTGGCCTCCGCCTCCGTCCAGCGCCTTGAGCTCCGACGCCAGCTTGCTCGCCGCTTCGGCACCGTCGGCGTAGAGCATCTTGCAGTTGTCAGCGTAGAACAGGGCGTTCTCGATGCCGGCGAATCCGGTTCCCTTGCCGCGCTTGATCACGATCACCTGACGCGCGTTGATCACGTCCAGGATCGGCATGCCATAGATCGGCGAGGACTTGTCGGTTTTCGCAACCGGGTTCACTACATCGTTGGCGCCGATCACGATCGCGACATCGCAGGTCGCGAATTCCGGATTGATGTCTTCCATGTCGGTAATCAGGTCATACGGCACGCCGGCCTCGGCCAGCAGCACGTTCATGTGCCCCGGCATCCGCCCCGCAACGGGATGGATCGCGAACTTTACTTCCTTGTCGCGTGCGCGCAGCAGCTTGGAGAGCTCCCAGATCTTGTGCTGCGCCTGCGCCACCGCCATGCCGTAGCCCGGCACGATGATGACTTTGTCGGCCAGATACAGCAGCGAGGCGGCATCCGAGGCCTCGATACCGCGCATCGTGCCCTTGATCTCGGCCGCCGAGGCTCCGCCGCCGCCGAAATTGGAGAACAGCACGCCCGAGATCGGTCGGTTCATGGCCTTGGCCATGAGCTGGGTGAGCAACATGCCGGCCGCTCCCACCACCATGCCGGCGATGATCAGGGCCTCGTTCTGCAGCACGAAGCCTTCGAACGCGACCGCCAGACCGGTCAATGCGTTGAACAGCGAGATCACCACGGGCATGTCGGCGCCGCCGATCGGCAGCGTCATCGCGATGCCGAACAACAACGCCAGCGCGAAAAACGCGACGATGATCCTGACGTCGAGACCGAAGAACAGCGCCGCACCTGCAGCGACCGCGCCGAGGAAGATCAGCAGATTGACGTACTGCTGGCCACCGAAGGTGAAGCGTTTGTCGAGCACGCCGTCGAGCTTGGCCCAGGCGATAATCGATCCGGTCAACGACACGGAACCGATCAACGCACCGATCACAGCCGCCGCCAGCACGGTCTTGCCGGGCATCACGCCTTCGCTCGCGAACTTGAGTAGCTCCACCGCGCCAATCGCCGCTGCCGAACCGCCGCCCATGCCGTTGTAGAGCGCGACCTGTTGC
>JBKJTK010000360.1:0-7767 GCA_046590875.1 Chiayiivirga sp. | reverse complement strand
AGATGCAGCGTCGGTCCGCTCGCGCCTCCCTTGGCGAGCAAGCCATTGCTGGCGAGCGGCACACCGAGCGTCTTGCCTGTCTCCATTTCGTCGCCACTGGTCTTGATCTGCGCCGCGCGCAGGGCCGTGGCCGCGTTGAAATGCCCGGCGCTCACGATCGCGCCGCTCGAAGGATCGTAGCCGAACGTGGCACCGGCATGTCCGCCGCCGTCGTTGGTGATGGCCTGCACCTGCACCGGTGTGGCGCTGTAGTCGGTCTGGGCCATGGCGAGGTCGCCCACGTGCAGCGAGAAGCCGATCGGATCGCCCGGAAGGATCGATTGCCCGAACTCGTCGGGGCCGAAACCCAGTCCGCGGAAGTTCACCGTCGCCGTGCCTCCGGAATCGACCGTCATTTGCGGCGCCGCGGCGAGTATCGAGCGTCCGTCCTGATCGGCGAGCTTGCGCACGATGAAGCCACCACCCGAGAGGTTGGTGCTGCGCGCGACGTGCAATGCGTGACGATTGCCAACGAAGGGCTTGCCGCTCTCCACCGCGGTCAGGGCCACACCGAGCTGATTGCCGCTGCCAATCATGGAGATTGCCGATACCCCAAGTGGGAAGCCGGCGGGCACGCGCACCGGGCTGGTGCCATCGATCACTCGATAGGCGAAGCGCCGATTCTTTGCCTTGTCCGGATGGCCGCCGTCGTTCTTGGCCCATCCGATCACCGGTGTACCGCCGACGTAGGCAACGGTGGAGTGGCTGTCGTTGACGCCGGTCGAGTCGACGACGCTCACGCTACCGAACAGCCCCGTCGTGCCGTTCAATGTTGCCCGATGAATCCGGGTGCGGAAGGCGTAGAAGTCCGCGCTGGTGTCGCGGGTAAACGAGAGCGTGACCTCGCCGTCTGCTGGACAGCCGGCGCTGCCGCCCCAGCAACGCGCCACCGCGAGGCCGCCCTCGCCCGCACCCGACAGGGTGAGATTTCGGATCGTTCCGCAGTCGCCGCCTTCGCAGATGCGGTAGAGGATGTGCTTGGCGCGGATCAGCTCCCGCACCGCGGTACGCGGCTGGGGCTGGATCTGGCTACTGCGATAGTCCTTGTCGACCTCGACCCATACCAGCAACGAGCGACCTGGTGCGAAGTGGATGGTCTCGACCTCGGTCGTGACGACGTTGGTGACGGCGTAGCGGGTGTCTTCGGTGAACTCTCCTATCGAGCCGGTGGTGTAGTGCATCGAGCCGTCGTCCGCGACATACGCGAAGCTGCCGTTGCCGTCACCATCGCCATCGGTGTCGCCGTCGAACGAGATCGCAACCCGTCGGGACGGCCGCGTGGGGGTGGTTACGGGGCCGGGTCCGCCCTTGCGGAACGGCGGGCCGGACGGCGGGTAGCCGCAGTTGTCGGGTTCTTCGTGCTGGGCGATCAGGGCTTCGTTATCGGCATTGAGGGCGCCCTCGACCGCGTTGCAGATCGGATCAAAGAACAGGCACGGCAGATCGACCTCCCAGTAGAGCGTCAGGCTCATTCCGACACAGGCCTTGCTCAGATCTGCATTGCGTGCGTTGTTCTCGATCACGGTCGGTAACGCCAACCCGAACGACGGCACGAGATCGGCGGAGATGTCGACCAGGTCGAACAGAATGTCGACGTCAATGTAGAGGTCGATGCCGCCTTCGAGCTTGGGTTCGGTCTTCGAATAGATCACGCCCGGCAAATTGTTGACCGGGCCGAGCGTTCCGTACTGGCGGAACTGGGCACGGAAGAAAATATCCGCGCCGGCTTCGACGCCAGCCAGTTCCGGCACGCCCCAGACGTAGTAGAACAAGGGCAGATCAGCATCAAGCAGGGTTTCGAACTCGTCCGAACCGAAACTGGCCGTCATCCCTGGATTGATCGCGACCGCATCCGATACGCCCTTGGGTCGTGCGCTCATCTGCTGGTTGTCACTCAGGAACGCCGTCGACACGCTGTTCGAACCTTGATTGAACCCGCGGTTGTCGCCCGAGTAGTTCGCGTTGCTGCTGTTCATCGCGTCCAGATCGACGTTCGAGGTGTTGATCTCGGGCAGATTCGCGCTATTGCCAGGTCGATTGTTGGTGAACACCGCGTTGACCTGCCCCGGTCCCGTTTCATCAAACACGAGATCTTCAATCGCGCCGCTATTGAACTCGCTGCGGGTGAAGAAGTTATCGAAGGGGGTGGTGAATGGAATCGTGACGGTGCGCTTCGCGACGCTGCCGTCGCTGGTGGTTGCCAGGATTTCACCGATCGCATGGCTGCCCTGATTCGTTCCGTAGCGGAAGTAGGGTAGGTCGACGACCCATTTCTCCAGCCCGTCCAGGCCGCAATAGCTTTGGTCGAACTCGCGCACGAAATTGCGGGTGAAGCCACCGGATTGGTGGAAGGGAAAGCTGAGGGTGGCCTGCGTGACCGCACCGCCAAACGCCGGGTCGCGCTCGAAGATCATCCGATAGCGCGGGCCGGGGAACGGCTGCACGAAGTAGTTGTTGGTGAAGGTCTGCGGTTCAAAGAACATCAGCGGCTTGAACGTCAGCGCCTGGAGCGGCGGCACCGGATCGGTCTGGCCGAGGCCGGGGACGTAGATGTCGCCCAGCAAGGGCCGGTTCTGCGTGATGCGTTGCAGGCCAAGCGTGATCGTCTTGCTGCGCACGAAGGTTGCGATCACCTGGTTGGGCGGGTAGAAGTCGATCAGCTCGCCGCCTTCCTCCAGGTTGCCGAAGTCATCGATGCGGTTGCGGTACGTGAGCTCGTACTGGTGCGGGATGTAGTCGCCGTTCGTGGGTGCGAGGTAGCCGTAACCGACGTGACCGGCGTAGACCTTCACCATGACGCGCGCCTGCCCGCGCGAGCAGACCAGTATGCCTCGACTGTCCCGTTCGCATTCCTGCGCCGCAACGCTGTCCAGATCGGTGGTATCGAGCACGAATCGGGCGCGGCCGGTGTCGTCGGTGCGTTGGCGGTTGAGCCTTACCGGGCAGCCTGGCGCGATGAGGTCTGCGATCTGACCGGTGCTTCCCGCAGAGACTCTCGCCAGTTCATTACCGATCTGATTCGGGAACTGAGCCCAATTGCCGGTGTTGCCTGCATAGGCTTGACGATCGTCGTATCCGCCTTTCGCCGCGCGTTGTTCGGGGGTGAGGAAGCCGCTCGGCAGAATGATCGGTTCCAGCTCGATCACCGCACCCACGACCGGCTCGCCCTGCGGCCCGCGCAGATCGAAGCGCAGGTCGAGCTGGTTGGGTTCGGGCGCGTCAAAGGTGCCGACGTCGACGATCGAAAACACCGGGCGATCGTCAGCGTCCATCGCGCGCATCACGCCGAAGACGGTGCCGTCCTCGCGCGTGGTGTGGGCCGACATGCTCTCGACGCCAGGCGCGTTCAATTGCAAATCGAATCCACCCAGGGCATTGGTCGTGCCCTCGCCCAACGCCGACACCTGCCCAAGGCTGTCGCGGTAGTAGAAGTCGAGATTGGTGTTGGGGGGAAGATCGTCGTCTCCGTCGACCGTGCCGCGCACCGGGAAAAGTGCACCGCGTGAGATCGGACTCGTCGGCAGCGTGGCGCCAATCAGCGAGAACGGATTCGCGCCGCGCGCCCGCTGCACGGTGAGTGTGATCTGGCCTGAGTTGACCGAGTATCGACCCACGGTATTCACCGCTTTCAGAATGACGTTCGCGGGCAGCGTCGCAGGACGGTCGGTTGGCAGCACGAACTTCACCGTCTTGCTACCGTCAGGAACAGTGATCGGACCGAGGACGCGTTCGCCCGCGTATTCAAGCGCGAGAGAACCCGCGCGCAGACGATCGACGCGGACCTGCAACGACATCCCGGCGCGCGGGGTCGTCGTCGTCGGCACGACGCCAAGCGATGCCAGAACGGTCAGGTACCCGGTCGCGCGCACCGTCGTTCCGTCCATCGCCTGAACCCGATACCGCGCTGCCGCGACGTTCGGAACCGTCGCGCTCAAGTATGCGTTGCCGCGAAGGTCTGAGTTGACACTCCCGAGCGCGATGTCGGGTCGACCGTCGAGCACGAAGTCGATGCGCCGACTCGCCGGAAGACGGGTCGCAGAGACCTTGACCCGCATCCCGACCTGGGTGCTCGTCGGCGATACCGTCACCACGTTCTGCTCGATCGGCACAAGCTGGGCGCGCGCCTGCTGCATCGACAGCAGGCCCATGACGCCGAGCCAGAGCGACAACAGAACAACCACGGCTCGCTCGACCGCCGACCTTTTAATCCGCAACGCAACCGATTCCGCACTCATGACGCCGCTCCCAATGAGGTTCCAACGACTACCACGGCGAAAGCGCGGAAGCGGGGCCACGCGGGGGTAAGGACGGGATCGGAATGAAGCGGCGAGGTTGAAGCACCCCCTGTTTCTGACCCCGTTCAGGCGCGATCGGCAGAGCCGCGCCGAGGCAGAGGCTTGCACTGGCAGCAATTCTCGCGGGAAGTGAATGGCCGATTCGGCCGGACTCCCCGCTTTTGCCGCTTTACACCTCGGTTTCGGCCGGTTTTTGCACGGCGAACTGCGCGACGAACTCCGTGCCGCGCTCGGCATCAGACGTCACGTGCATCGCGCCGCCATGGGCGGCCACGATGCGTTCTACGATGTAGTTACGCGAATTCGGGTCGCGCGGCAGGAAGCAGGTGCGCCCCGGGCATCAGCGCGCGAACCAGAAGAACGGACGCTGCCCCCTATTGGTTCAGACCGCTTTGGTGCAGGAGTCAGTCCTTGCGCGCCGCTTCCAGAGTCGCCAGGCGTTCGAGCACCTCGGCCAGCCGCGCTTCTACCTCGGCCTTCTTCGCGTTGAGCACGGCATTGCGTTGTTCCAGCGCTTCGATGCGTCGGATCGCGGCCGCGTTCTCATCGCGGGTGGCAGCGCGCTGACGATCGAGCTTGGCCAGCTGCGCACGCAGCTGCGCTGGCGTCATGCGCTCGACGTCGCCCGTCGGCACGGCATCGACCGCCGGAACGGACTCGGTTTCGGCCCCGATGACGGTATCGGCGGCAAGGGCGAAGAACAGGGCGACGCACGCAAGACGGCAGGACATGTGGGGAGATTCCGGCAGGACGAAGATGCGAAGCGTAGCGCCTTCAACGTCAAGATGACCAAGGAGGTGCCAATGACAACGCAGGAGCGGGGGCTATACGTCACCAATCTGGCACACGCCCGCAGCTACGGCAGCGTCGGGAATCTGATGAAAACTCCTGCGCGAACGCGACGAGGCGCGAGGCAAAACTTGGACAAAGGAAGTCATGCGATCCCTGATTCGCTGTCTCGTTCTGGCCGCTTGCGGTATCGCCGCATCTCCGTCGTTCGCCGACCGCGTGGAGAATCCCTGTAGCCAGCGCCCGGTGATCCGTCGTCCGCCGGTGCCCGAGAGCGAATTCTGATTCAACCCGCTGCAGCCTGGGTCCGGCTTCAGTCTAGAATTGCAGAACGGCACGTTGGCGGGCGCGTACTTCGGCTACACGCCCAGCAGACGGCGCGGTCTGGTACATCTTCAGCGGGACGCTGGTGCGCACCGGAAGCACCGAAAGCTACACCTGGAGTGTGGATGCGCAGGCCCACCAATTCGCCCGCGGTGCGTGTCGGGGCTGCAGCTACATTCGAACACGACCATCTGGGTCAGAATCATGCTTTTCACGGAGACTTCCCGATGCGCCACCTCATTTTATGTGTTGTCCTCCTCCTCGCCGTAGCGCTGTCAGGTTGCGGGAAGGCAGACGAAAGCACAGCGCCCGCGCCGGCACGATCGGTTCAGGCGCACAACGACTTCGCGCTTGCGTTTACGAAAACGTTGTTTCGGCGCGACTATGCGAGCGCGAGCGCAATGCTGGCGCGCCCCTATGCCGCGGAAGTCGCGGCCACCCAATTGAAATCCGATTTCGATGCGCTCGTGTCGCGCAGCGCGACGGGCCTGCGAGCGGAAGCGATCGGCGAGCCACTGACGGATTGGCCAGATCGAGCACCGGACGAAACCGCGATCATCTATGTATCGATTGAAGGAACAGGCATCGATGAGTTCGATGAGCCGACTGCGATTTCGCTCACGCTGGGGGAGGAAGCGGGGCAGCAGAAAGTGTTCGGAATCGAGTACGGCCGCGCGGACTAGCATTGACACCCA
Source organism: Chiayiivirga sp. (assembly GCA_046590875.1). GTDB lineage: Bacteria > Pseudomonadota > Gammaproteobacteria > Xanthomonadales > Xanthomonadaceae > JALCLA01. The sequence goes on along the minus strand of JBKJTK010000360.1, from coordinate 1,625 downwards.
CTTGGCGTGCACTCCGATAAAACGCGGCTGCAGACAACGGTGACGGTGGGTCGGAATGATTCACCCGCTCTGCCGCGGCTGAGCTGACATGGCTCGTCGAAATCGTCGCGGCGTCGCAACCGATCGCGCACCGGCGATGCAGCGCCGCCGGGCCTTGGTCGGCGGCCGCATCAGCCTGCTGCTGCTGTTTGGGGCTGCAGGAGCGGCGTTGATGATCGGAAGCTGTCTGCACGACAGCGACACCGGCGGGGGCCGGGTCGTCGCGCGGAACTTGGCTTGGTTCGTCGCGGCCTACTTCAGCCTGACCGCGATCGACGTGGTGCGCGTACATCGTGCGGCGTTTGCGCGGCGACCGCGCACGCTGTTGCGCCTGGACCCGCTCGGCGTGGAGTACCTCTGACCGCCATAGGCGCGGTTCATCGGCAGTTCGCCGACACGCACATCAGCAGACGCACGGTGCCGGAGGAACCGACGTAGCCGAGCACCGGGCGGCCATCGGGCCGCAGCGCCATCGAGATCTCGGTATCGCTGAAGTTGCCGTTGTCGACCTGGTCCACGACCTGCGACGTGCCGGCGCTGCATTGCAGGTTGGCGCAGTCGAACACCTTCACCGCACCGGAGAACGAGATCGTGGCCAGCAGCGGACGACCATCGGCGCGTACGACGGCGGCAGAGGCGGCCACGGACTCGCCGGTGTCGAAGGGGCGGTCGGTATGGGTGCTGCACCCCGCATCGTTGCAGTCGTGCAGTACTGGCCCCGCGTTGATCACCAGTGGGCGGTTGTCCGGCCGAACCCCAAGACCCAGCAAAAAGCGCAACGAGGGGCCGCTTCCCAGCCCGCGCAGGTTGCCGCTGCTGCAACTCGCATCGTTGCAGTCGAACAGGGCGTGGGTACTGCCGAAGTAGTTGCGCAGAGCTAGCACCGGGGTGCCATTCGGACGGATGCGCACACCGCTCGGCGTGTAGCTCGGCGATGCGGTGATCGTGCGGATGGTGCCGCTGGCGCAACTCGGATCATTGCACACATAGAGTCGGGTCTGGCCGCTGGTGAACTCGAAGTAGCTGACCACGGGGGTGTTGTCGGCGCGCAGCGCGATGCCGGAAAACACCCCGATGCTGCCGAAGTCGAGCGAGCGCTGCGTGCGAAAATTGCATGCGGGGTCGTCGCAGATCACCAGCGACTGCGTGTTGTTGCCGGTGGCAATCACGGCGCGACCGTCGTTGGTCAAAGTCATCGCGACATCGCCGCCCAGGTTCACGTTGACCGACGTGCCGCTGGTGCAGTTGGCGTTCGCGCAATCCCACAGGTTGCCGCCGTCGCGCGCCAGTATCGGCCGACCGTCCGGGCGCACCGCGACCGACACGCGGGAACTGCTGAACGGCAGCACCCTCAGCGGCTGGTCGCAGATCGGGCTGCCGTCGACACCGATCCCGATCATGGGCGCACCGCGAGGGCAGATGCCCGCGATGCGTAGCTGGATTTCGCCGTTCACCTGGTTGCGTCCGATGCTGCCGGGACTGATGTGGAGGCTGTTGACGGCGTTGTTCGCGATCTTGGAACTGGTGACGGCGCCGTCGGCGAGCTCCGCGCTGGTCACCGCACCCAATGCGAGTTTGGCACCTGA
>JBKJTK010000310.1:0-4378 GCA_046590875.1 Chiayiivirga sp. | reverse complement strand
TCCAGAAAGAGAGACCACTACCGCGCGCAGCAGGCGCGCACCGCGGCAACAGCGGATTCGATCAGGTCCCCCTCCGACCCTCGCGCGTCGAGCACTACGCACGTCGACGGCGGCGGATCGAAGCGCGCCATGATCTCGTCCACGAGTTCGGGCGTTCGATCGGCGGCGACGTGGCGACCCGTGGCGAGGTCGCGCGCCACGCGCTGGCGACACACCTGCGGCGGGCAGTCGAGGAACAATGCGAGTGGCGTGACGCGGTAGGGCGCCAAGGTCGCATCCAGGCGCTCCAAATCCTGGCGGCGCGAGAACGTGACGCCGTCGATCACGCATCCCCGTCCCAGCACGCAGTTCACTTCCACCGCCAGCAGCACGGCGCGGAATGCGGCGCGCTTTTCGGCATAGCTGTAGTGACAGTCGGGGAACATCGTCTGCCGGACCGCATCGCGGCAGATGCGTTGCAAGCCGAATTCGAGCGCCAGCGCGCGGGCGACCACGGTCTTGCCAGCACCGGGCAGGCCGATCAGGGCTACGACCAAGGGCGGCTGCGGGGCGGGCGCGGACGTGGACCGGGTCATGGGCTGAATTCGCGGTTTGAGGTTGGGGACTGCGGTCCGGACGCGAGACTGGGATATTCTGGCAACGCATCCTGACACGACCCGGCAGCGCCATGCAGCCCGACGACAGCGACGTCGAATCCACCGACACTGCGGCGCGACCCTCCGCGACGCCGGAGCTTGGGTTGCCCACGGTGGACGGCTATCGCCTGGTACGTCGCCTGGGCCAGGGCGGCATGGCCGTGGTGTATCTGGCAGTGCAGGAATCGCTCGACCGCGAGGTCGCGATCAAGGTGATCGCCGCGGCTGCAAGCGAGGATGAGGCCCAGGCCGCACGCTTCGAGCACGAGGCACGCGTCATCGCGAAACTCGAGCATCCGGGCATCGTCGGCATCCACGAAGTCGGACGCACGGCGGAAGGCCAGCTCTACTACGTGATGCCGTATCTCGCGCGTGGCGACCTGAGTCAGCGCGATTATCGTGACAGCGAGGCCCGCATCATCGAATTGCTCCGCGGCCTGCTCGATGCGCTCGGCTATGCGCACGCGCGCGGCATCGTGCATCGCGACGTGAAGGCCGAAAATGTCCTGTTCAACAATGCCGACCGCCCGCAGTTGACCGATTTCGGCATCGCACTGTCGCGCCGCGTCGGCAATGCGCGCGTCACCACCGACGGGCTCGCCCTCGGCAGTGGTGGCTACATGAGCCCCGAGCAGGCGCGCGGCGAACAGGTTGACGGACGCGCTGACCTCTACAGCCTCGGCGTGTTGACCTTCGAACTACTTACTGGCGAATTGCCGTACCAGGCCGAGGCCGACGATCCGCTTGCGCTCGCCTTGATGCACGCAACCGACCCGGTGCCGCTACTGCCTGCGGACAAGTCGCACTGGCAACGTTTCGTCGACGAGGCGATGGCGAAGTCGCCGGACAAGCGCTTCCGCAATGCGCAGGCGATGCTGCGCGCGCTCGAACCGCTGGCGCGCCGCCTGCATCCACCTACCGGCCTGCGCTCCTTTTTCGCACACGCGTTCTGGCGCCAGCCGTACGGACTGGTGGCGGCCGGTGCCCTGCTCGTCTTCGCGGCCTTGCTGATCGGCATGCTGTTGATGCCGTTGCTGCGCGGCGACACATCGTCGTCGACAAGCGTGGCCGCATCGGACGACACGGCACTGGTCATTCCCGATGCAGCCGTCGCGCCCACCGCCGACGAGGTCCAGACCGGAATCGCGCTGCGGCTGCTGCAGGCGAAAGCGCAGCTCGATGCCGGCAACACCATCGCGCCTGCCGGTGCGAACGCGGCTGAGAGCTACCTCGCCGTGTTGCGAATCGAGCCAGCCAACGTCGATGCCGCCAACGGACTCGACCAGGTGCTCGCGGCGCTCGGTCGCAACGTGGTGACGGCGGTGAACCAACGCCAGCGCGACCGCGCGCGCGAGCGCTATGAAGAAGCACGGTTGTTGACCGAAAGCATGAAGTTGGAGGCGCGTCCGGCCTGGTCCGCGTTGCAGGGCGAGGTGCGAAAGGCAATTACGCAGCGCATCGAGGCCGCATTCGCCGCGTTCGACCGCACCACGGCAGTGTCGTGGGCGTCGCTGCCGGGCGAACTCGGACTCGACAATGAAACCATGCGCGCCCTGCAGGCACGCGCGGCCGCGTTGCCTGAAGCCGGCAGCACCTCGCGCGACAAGGGCGGCCCCGATCTCGCGCTGGTTCCGGCCGAACTCGGGCGCTCGCGCATGCCTCATTCGTTTGCGCTGATGCGCAGCGAAGTCACGCGTGGCGAATACGCCAGTTTCGTGGCGCAGACCAAGCGCGCCGCGACGCGTTGTCGCAATCGTCTCTCGCCGCTGCAATTCCTCGACAAGCGACAATGGAACGACCCCGGCTTCGAGCAGAGCGGCAATCATCCGGTGGTGTGCGTGAGCTTCGACGATGCACGCGCCTACGCCGCCTGGCTCAGCCGCCGCACCGGCCAGCGCTATCGCCTGCCGACGTTGCAGGAATGGCGACACGCGGCGCAGTTCGTGCTTGGTGGCGCAATCTGCGCGGAAGGCAATGTCTCCGACCGCAGTGCCGGTCGCGGCGAATCGTTCCATTCGTGCAACGACAAGCAGCGCTACACCGCGCCGACGCGTGGCTATCGCGCCAACCGGCTCAACCTCCACGACCTGGTGGGCAACGCGAGCGAATGGACCCTGGCCTGCGGCGAAGCCGGCAATCCGGTCGCGCGCCTGCTCGAAAGCGAAGCCTGCCCCCGTCGCGCAGCCGCGGGATTGTCCTGGCGCGACGGCCGTGACGCCGCTCCCGCCACGCATCGACAGATGCTGGCGCCCGATCGCGGCTACGACGATGTCGGGTTCCGGCTGCTGAAGGAGTTGTAGCAGCCGTCTCATGAATACCGTTCGCCCCCGGATCGAGTCCGGGGCAGGCTCTGAGGTATCGAAGGGCTGTTCGAGGGTTGCAGGACTCTTACAGGTGCTTCGATACCTCAGCACGAACGGTTTGCGGGAATTGGCAGCCTCACCGAGACCAGCCTGGCGACGTAGTGCAACGGCGCATCCCCGTCGTACCATCGCCCGATGTCGACCTCGCGTCCTTCCTTGCAGCGCTATTTCATCTCCGGCCTGCTGACCCTGCTTCCGATCTGGCTCACCTGGATCGTGTTCACCTTCGTGTTCGTCCTGCTGTCCGACCTCAGCCGGCCCTGGGTCGGACCTTTGTCGCAAGGCATCGCGAATGCGTTTCCGCGCGCTCTGGGCTGGCTCGACGATCCCTGGTCGCAGACCGCCATTGCCCTGGCAGCGACCTTGTTCACCATCGTCGCGGTCGGCGTGCTGGCGCATCGTGTGATCGGGCAGCGCCTGATCGGCTGGATCGAACTCGGCATCGCACGTATTCCTCTCGCCAATACCGTGTACGGAAGTACGCGCAAGCTGCTCGATATCCTTTCGACGAAACCCGAGGGCGCACAACGCGTGGTGTTGATCGACTTTCCGCATCGCGATGCAAAGGCGATCGGTTTCGTCACCCGCGTGCTGCGTGACGAACTCAGTGGCGAGGAACTGGCCGCGGTATTCGTGCCGACCACCCCCAACCCGACCGGCGGCTATCTCGAACTGGTGCCGATGGATCAGTTGACCCCGACGGACTGGAGCGTGGACCAGGCCATGAGCTTCATCCTCACTGGTGGCGCAGTCGCACCCGAACGCATCCCGTATCGCAGACCCGCTGCTCACCGCGCATTACCCCCGGGGCCTGATCTTTCAAAGGCATGATCTTTCAAAGACATGACCTCCCAACGCTTGAGAGTTGTCACGGCATGAGCGTCCTGTTCGATCGCAGCCAGAAGCTTTTTCTCGTCCTCAGCGGATTTTTCGTCGCCAACGCCGTCCTCGCCGAGTTCATCGGGGTGAAGATCTTCGCGCTCGAAGAGACGCTCGGCGTCGCGCCGTTCGAGTGGAACCTGTTCGGGCAATCGGGATCACTCAGCTTCACCGCCGGCACCCTGCTATGGCCGGTGGTGTTCGTGCTGACCGACGTGGTGAACGAGTACTACGGCAAACGCGGCGTGCGGCTGATTTCGTGGCTGGCGGTGGCGCTGATAATTTACGGTTTCGTGTTCGCCTACGCTGCGATTGCGCTCGCCCCGGCGCATTGGTGGGTGACGGTAGCGCAGGACCAGGGCGTACCGGATTACCAGGCGGCGTTCGCGGCGGTGTTCGGACAAGGGCTGTGGACGATCGCCGGCTCGGTCACTGCATTCCTGATCGGACAACTGATCGATGTGTCGATCTTCCACCGCATCCGGCGTGCAACCGGTGAGC
>JBKJTK010000015.1:0-11717 GCA_046590875.1 Chiayiivirga sp. | reverse complement strand
GTCAGGCGTTGTGGCCGGCGTCGGATCGATGCCGGGCGATACGGTGTCCTCCGGAAGTGCATCGACACGCGGGGCGTTTGCGGCTTCGACGGTCACGATGCGATTGGGATCGTCCGCGGTCATGGCCGGCACAGGGGCTGGCGATACTGGCGCCGCCAACGGTAACTCGCGCGTTTCGAAATCGCGCTGCGGTGCCGGTGGGATATCTAGCGGCACCGCGGCCGTACCGGGCTGCGGTTCGGGTCCGTCGACCAGCATCGGCAGGAAGATCACCGCCAGCGCCACTAGAACCGCGGCGCCAACCAGGCGCTGTTTCAGGGCTGCATCCATTCGGAATATTCCGCTGCGAGGAAGACGCGCGAATTATACGACCCCCATGGATGGGGGAAGTGCCGACAGATGAATGGAACATCTGCGGCCGACCCCCATGGATGGGGGAAGTGCCGTCAGATGAATGGAACATTTGCGGCCCTTGCGGGCTGAACCGATCGCGCCGCGGCTTCGCCCTTATGTTGACGACGCCTCGCGCTGCAGCAGTTGCAGCGCCGCCGCCGCGGTGTGGAAAGAACCGAATACCACGATGCGGTCGCCCGGGTGCGCCTGCGCGCGTGCCGCCGCCAGCGCTTCGGCGACGGTGTCGTGGCGGCTGCTCAGCGTCCGCGACAGCAGGCCCGAGAGCCTTCGCCAGAGTTGCTCGATGCTTTGACCGCGCCCTGCAACCTCTGGCAGACCGGCCAAGTGCCATTGATCGACGCACGACAACAGCGCTCCCGCGATGTTCGGCACGTCCTTGTCGGCGAGGGCCGCAAACACGGCCTGGGTCGCGCCCGCCGGCCGGTTGCGCATCATCCATTGCGCCAATTGCTGCGCCGCCTGCGGGTTGTGCGCCACGTCGATCAGGATTTCGACCGGGCCGGGAATGCGCTGCAAGCGCGCCGGTGCGCTAGCGGCGGCGACACCGGCCGCGATCTGTTCGGCCGACACCGGCAGGGTTTCATGCAGCGCCCGCAGCGCGGCGATTGCTGCGGCGGCGTTTGCGGTCTGCGCGGGTGCGATGAGCCTAGGCTTCGCCAATTCCAGCTTGAGCGCGTCGTCCTGCCAGAACCATTTGCCGTCGAGACGATCCCCGAATTTGTAGTGCTGGCCGGCGCGCAGCGTCTTGGCGCCGATGCGATCGGCATGCCGTACGAGTGCCACGGGAGGATCGGCCTCGGCGATCACGGCCGGTCGGCCAGAGCGGAAGATGCCGGCTTTTTCGCCCGCGATGCTCTCGCGATCGTTGCCGAGAAATTTCATGTGATCGAGCGCCACCGTGGTGACGATCGCAACATCCGCATCGACCAGGTTGACCGCGTCGAGGCGACCGCCCAGCCCGACTTCGAGCACTGCCAGATCGAGTTTCGCCTCGGAGAACAACAGCAACGCGGCCAGCGTGCCGTACTCAAAATAAGTCAAGGGCGTCTGGCCGCGGGCGACTTCGATCTTCTCGAATGCCGTAATCAGGGCAGCATCTTCCGCATCTTCGCCATCGATGCGGATGCGCTCGTTGTAGCGCAGCAGATGCGGCGAGGTGTAGGCGCCGACGCGGTAACGGGCGGCGCGTGCGATCGCCTCCACGAACGCTACCGTCGAGCCCTTGCCGTTGGTACCACCGACGGTGATCACGCATCGCGCCGGCCGCAGCAGTTCAAGCCTGGCCGCCACCGCGGACACGCGTTCGAGTCCCAGCGCGATCGCCGATGGATGCACGCGCTGCTGGTGGTCCAGCCACTGATCCAGGTTCATGGGCGAAATGAAGGGCACGACAACGGCGAGGCCCGAGTATAAGGCGGGCGCACGCGCGGACGCCGTATAATTTGCGCCCAATCCTGCTGCCGCCAACGAGCCTGCCATGCCCGAGATGATGAAAGCCCTGGTCAAGCGCGAGGCAAAAAAAGGCATCTGGATGGAACAGGTTCCGATTCCGCAGGTCGGCCCGAACCAGGTGCTGATCAAACTTGAAAAGACCGCGATCTGCGGCACCGATCTGCATATCTACAAGTGGGACGAGTGGAGCCAGCGCACGATCAAACCGGGGCTGGTGATCGGGCACGAGTTCGTCGGCCGCATCGTGGAGATCGGCAATGGCGTCACCGGCTACAAACTCGGCGATCGGGTCTCGGCCGAAGGCCACATCGTCTGCGGCCACTGCCGCAACTGCCGCGCCGGACGTCAGCACCTGTGTCCGAACACGGTCGGCATCGGTGTAAACCGCGCCGGTGCCTTCGCTGAGTACATCGCGATGCCGGCCTCAAACCTGTGGCCGATTCCCGACCAGATTCCAAGCGAACTGGCCGCGTTCTTCGATCCCTACGGCAACGCCGCGCACTGCGCACTTGAGTTCGACGTGATCGGCGAGGACGTGCTGATCACCGGTGCCGGCCCCATCGGAATCATCGCGGCGGGCATCTGCAAGCACGTCGGAGCACGCAACGTGGTGGTCACCGACGTCAACGACTACCGATTGAAACTTGCGGCCGACATGGGCGCGACGCGCGTAGTGAACGTCGCCAAGCAATCGGTCAAGGACGTGATGAAAGACCTGCACATGGAAGGTTTCGATGTCGCGCTCGAGATGAGCGGCAATCCGAGCGCCTTCAACGACATGCTCGACTGCATGTACCACGGCGGCAAGGTCGCCTTGCTCGGAATACTGCCGAATGGTGCCGGCATCAACTGGGACAAGGTGATCTTCAAGGGCCTCACCCTGCACGGCATCTACGGCCGCCGCATGTACGAAACCTGGTACAAGATGACCCAGATGGTGCTTAGCGGCTTCCCGCTACAGAAAGTGCTCACCCATCAGATCCACATCGACGACTTCCAGCGCGGCTTCGAGCTGATGGAGGCGGGGAACTGCGGCAAGGTGGTGTGCAGTTGGTAGTACGCGTCATTGGAATGCTCCGCGAGGCCCTTCGATACGCCGCAGTCTCGCTGCTGCTCTTTGCCGGAGCCGGACATGCCGCGTTTGAGCAAGAGCCCGCGCTCAACGCCGCCGATCTAGTCTCGCCTGCATTGCTCAACGGCCCCGGCTACGCAGTGGCACCCACGGCGCAGGTGACCGGATATCAAGCGCGTTTCCTCGTGCGCACCACGCACGGGGAGATCGAAGCCGAAAGCGTCGAGATGCTCGCCATCCGCATTGCCGAATTGCCGGCGGTCGAAGCCTTGCACGACGCCGCGGCGAGTGAAGTCTTCGCGCGCGCCGCGGCCGATGCTGCGAGGCATCGCGGCGGGGCCTTGGCGCAGATTGCACGTCATCCGCTCAAGACCCTCGCCGGCCTCCCTCAGGGTGTGGCGCGTTATTTTGGGCGGCGTTTGCGGCAGATCGGCGAACGCGCGCAGAAACTCGGCGACCGCACCGCTCGCAAGCTGAGCGAACACGGCAATCCTTATGATCATACGGAGGGCGCGATGAGCGCCGGACGCGATGCCTTGCCTGCGTCGCGGACCTGGCATGACAAGCCGCGGCGCGAGTTGCTGAATCTTGCGAAAGGTGAACTGAACTACGGTCGCGCCCGACGCGCGTGGGCGCAACGGCTCGGCATTGATCCGCAGACCACGAATCCACTGATCGCCCCGCGCCTGGATGCATTGGCTTGGGTCGCGGTCGGCGGCGAACAAGGCGCAGGCCTCGCCCTTGACGCGCTTGGGCCGATCGCAGGCGAGGTGCTCGGCGCCAGCGGCAAGCTGCACACGGCGGTGTGGCAGCTCGATCCGCTGGACCTGCGCGCACGCAATCGCGCACGGATCTCGCCTTGGTGCCAGGACGAGTTATTGCTGAGGCGTTTCCTGCACCACAAGGCGTTCAATGCACAACTGCAAACTACCCTGGTCGAAGCGCTGCGCGAACTGGCGCCGTCTTCCGGCTGCGATGCGCTGCTGGAGACCGCGCTGATGGCGGCCACCGAGCCCGAAGCGCGTTTTCTGGTCAATGCCTTGCGCTTGTTGCAGCATCATCTGGGCGACCGCGCGCGTGGCGGAGAACTCCGTCCGCTCGGCGCCACCCTCGCGTTTCATAGTCGCGACGGCGAACTGTTGCTGCCGCTGGCCGTTGATCATCTGTCATGGACCCGACAGATGCAGCGGTTCTTCGACGGCGATCAGGTCAACATCACGCCACGCACCCTGCTCGTCACCGGCGCGATTTCGCTCCCGGCGCAGCGCGAACTCACCGCACGCGGGTGGAGCCTGGTACCTCATCTGCCCTATCCGGACGCACCGGCGTATGCGCCTTCACCCGCGGCGCCGTAGCTCGATCGCCGCGGCTGAATGCTAAGCTCTGACGCTGCCCAATACCGCATCGCCCTATGAAGTCGAGCACCGCCGGGTCCCATTCGCTCAAGGCCTCCTTGTCGCGCATTTTCGGCGTGCTGATTCCGATCGTGATCGCGTTATTCCTGGTATCGCAGCAGGCCAATTTCCTCGTCGGCCGCAGCCTGCTGATCGCGTTCGGCGACACTGAAAGTACCTACAAGAGCGCGTGGTTGGAGTGGGACGGCGATGTCGTCGCCAAAGAGCTGGTGATCTATCCCTACGAACTGGGCGAAGAAGCTGCAATCCGCTTTGCGCAGGTGCACGTGGAGACCCCGGGTTGGTTCTGGTTCCTGCGCAACACCTTCGACCGCAAGCTCAGGCGCGCCAAGCTCGATCGCATCCATCTCACCCTGACCGGGGGCGTTTCCGAGGCCGGCTTCGAGCCTTCGCTGGGCGATCTGGGTCCGTTCGGCGCGGCCAGTGCCTCACCGTTCGAGGCCGAAGGCTGCATGCAAGATGGCATGTGGATGCGCGACGAATTGCAGCAGATGGGCCTGCATCCGGAGCCGACCAGGCTGGAGTTCGACTATCGCGTAGAAGGTAATCAACTGCTGACCACCGTGGTACTGGAAACCCAGGGGTCCTCGCGGGTGCAGCTGGATCGCAAGAGCGAGCTGCCGACCCGGATCAACGCCTTGTTGCTGGATCAGGTTCCGAGCCTGACCCAGTCCGAACGCTGGCAAGTGCAGGACATGGGCTTCGTCAGCGCACGCAACCGCTACTGCGCCAAGAAGGATGGCATCGACGCGCGCCGCTTCATCGAGCGCCATGTCGAAACGGTGGACCGACTGTTGGAAACGCTCGGCTTCGCGGTCGACGCCGACACGCGGCTCGCCTATCGCCGCTTCGCGCGCGACGGCGGCACGCTGGTATTCGATGGCGTCTACGCTCAGCCACTGCATAGCGACGAGTTCTACGATTTGCGCGACAGCGGCGAGGCGATGACCCGCATGAACGCCCGCATCGCGCACAACGACCGCGCCACCGCGGTACAATGGCAACGCTTCGATCCGCGCGCGCTGCCGGGATTGGATGAAGGCGAGCCGACATTCGCGCTGTTGCAGAAGGAACGTGCATCTGCGACGCGCGGCGAGACCGCTGCGGTTGCGGTTGCACCGGCGGCGGCGGCCACCGCGGCACCGGACACCGCCACCGCCACGACCACGCCTGCAACAACGTCCCGTACGGTAGCAACGGACCCACCGGCCACGCCGCCGCCCCTCGTACCCGTTGCAGCACCGGTCGCTGCGGCCATACCGCCGCCAATCGCACCTGTCGCAGCACCGGTCGCTGCGGCCGTACCGCCACCAATCCCACCTGTTGCAACACCGGTCTCTGCGGCAGCGATCCCAGCCGACCCCCCGACAGAGCCAGTGGCTGCCGTCGCGACCCCGTCCCCGGTGGCCCCAGCCAATGCCATGCCGGTTCCGATACCCGCACCGACCCGCGGCCCCGCATTCTCCGCCTCGGGCCACCGCATCACTGCTTCCAGCCTGCCCGCGGCCAAGACCGGGCCGATAGCGGGCACGCCCCTCACATGGTCCGAGCTGCCGAACTATCGCGGCCGCGTGATCCGCGTCTGGACGGTGCACAACGAACCGAGCACGGTGAATCTGCTGGAGGCCGATGCTGCCGCCATTCGCGTCAAGGCCAGGCTCGGCGGCGGGCATGCCGAGTACACGATTCAGCGCGAAGGATTCCTGCGCGCATCCCTGATCCAGTAGCGCATCGCGTCGCTTACGACCATCGACGATAATGGCGGCCCGCTTCAGCCGCCATCGAGTTCCATCATGTCCGCTTCCGCCCTCGCCCGCTTCGCCGCCGAACTCGAATCGATCCGCGCCCAGGGCCTGTTCAAGTCCGAACGCATCATCGCCAGTCCGCAGTCGGCCGAGATCACACTGGCCGATGGCCGCCGGGTGCTGAACTTCTGCGCCAATAATTATCTCGGTCTCGCGGATCATCCCGAGGTGATTCAGGCCGCCAAGGATGCGCTCGACTCGCATGGCTTCGGCATGGCCTCGGTACGCTTCATCTGCGGCACGCAAGACCTTCACAAGCAACTCGAAGCAAAGATCGCGCAGTTCTTCGGCACCGAAGACAGCATCCTTTATGCGGCCTGTTTTGACGCCAACGGCGGCCTGTTCGAGCCGCTGCTGGGCGAGCACGACGCGATCATTTCCGATGCGCTAAACCATGCGTCGATCATCGACGGCGTCCGTCTATGCAAGGCGAAGCGCTACCGCTACGCAAATTGCGATATGGCGGATCTCGAAGTGCAACTGGTGAAGGCACGCGCAGACGACGCGCAGACGATCTTGATTGCGACCGACGGCGTGTTCTCCATGGATGGCTTCGTGGCCAAGCTCGACGAGGTCACCGCGCTGGCGCGCAAGTACGACGCGCTGGTTCACATCGACGAATGCCATGCCACCGGCTTTCTCGGGGCCACCGGCCGCGGCTCGGCCGAAGTCAAAGGCGTGCTGGAGAAGATCGACATCTTCACCGGTACCTTGGGCAAGGCGCTGGGCGGCGCGCTCGGCGGTTTCACCGCCGCGAAGCGCGACGTCATCGAACTATTGCGTCAGCGTTCACGACCGTATCTGTTCTCCAACTCGCTGCCGCCGCACGTCGTCGCGGCCGGCATCAAGGTCTTCGACATGTTGGCCACCGCCGGCGACCTGCGCGAACGCTTGAAACAGAACACGCATCACTTCCGCAGCCGCATGACCGCCGCCGGCTTCGACCTCAAACCGGGCGACCACCCGATCTGCCCGGTGATGCTCTACGACGCCCCGCTGGCACAGAAATTTGCCGCGCGATTGCTGGAGGAAGGCATCTACGCGATCGGCTTCTTCTTCCCGGTCGTGCCCAAGGGCCAGGCCCGCATCCGCACCCAGATGAGTGCCGCGCATACGCGCGAACAACTGGATCGCGCGATTGATGCCTTCATCAAGGTCGGACGCGAACTAGCCGTGGTGAAAGCCTGACACGCGCGCCCCAGTTGTCGAACAATTTGTTGTCGAACAATTTGGGACCGACAGGCGCGAACGTGCGTCCGAACCGTTCGCGCGCGTGCGCGATGGTTCGCTGGTCGTCACGAGCGACTCGCGCTTTTCGCCAACCGACGGTGCCGCGGCGCACGCCCATTTGCAGAGCCGAAGCGCGCTCGGCAAAGTGCGGCTGTTGCCATAGGAAGGCCTGATGTGTTCGTCATCACCGCGAACGCCGGGATGACGAACACATCAGACTTTCCCTAGCGCGCCACGAGCATCCGTGCCTCGTCGTGCGTCAATACGCGCCAACTCCCTTTCGGAAGCTCGCCCAAGGTCAGCTCGCCGATCGCCACTCGCACCAACCTCAGCACGCCGATATCCATCGCCGCCAGCAGTCGTCGGATCTGACGATTGCGCCCTTCGTCCAGCACGACTTCGAGCCATGCGTTCTTCTCGCCGACGCGCAGCACTCGCACGGCCTTCGCGGCCAGCAGCTCGCCGTCTTCGTGGACACCGGCGTGCAGGCGCGCGAGCAACGCGGCTTGCGGAATCTTGTCGACGTGTACGTGGTAAGTCTTGACTGGCCCCGACTCCGGATCGGTGATGCTTGCGGCCCATTCGGGATCGTTGCTGAACAGCAAAAGGCCTTCAGAGGCGCGATCGAGCCGACCGACCGGTGCGATCCAGGGCAGACCCGCACCATCAAAGCATCGGTAGACCGTGTCGCGGCCTTGTTCATCGCGCGCCGTCGTCACCAGGCCGCGCGGTTTGTTGAGCATCAAATAACTGCGTTCGGCGACGAGCAGCGGTTGTCCATCCACCGTCACCCGATCGCGCGCGGTGTCGACCGGATGCTCGGGATCGCGCACGATGCCACCGTTCACGGCAACCCGACCACCCGCCACCAGCACCGCGGCCTCGCTGCGCGAGCAATGACCCGCCTTGGACAAGACGCGCGCCACGCCGATGCGGCGGCGGCGCACTGTGTTGCTGTGGGGTTCGGGCGATTTCATCGGGAAAGCATGACGCGGGCGCGCCGGATTGGCTACGCTCTCGCCTCGGGTTCACCCCACCATCACCGCAAAAACCGACAATCCGCACATGACTTCCGCCGATTCCTCCTCCCTTACCAAGCCGGGCGCGTTAAAGCGCGCCGCGCTGGCACTCGTGCGCTGGTTCGATACTGGCGCGGACGTGGTCGAGGATGCCGATGCCGACCGCATCGACTGGCTGCGCGTGCTGCCTTTCCTCGCCATGCATCTGATGTGCCTGGGCGTGATCTGGGTCGGTTTCTCGTGGTTCGCACTGGGAGTCGCTGTGGCGCTGTATGGGGTCCGCATGTTCGCGATCACCGGCTTCTATCACCGGTATTTTTCGCACAAGGCGTTCAAGACTTCCCGCGCGGTGCAGTTCTTCTTCGCCCTGGTGGGCTCGGCCAGCGTGCAGCGTGGGCCGCTGTGGTGGGCGGCGCATCACCGTAATCATCATCGGCATTCCGACACCGAACTCGACGTGCATTCGCCCGTCACGCGCAGTTTTTTCTGGAGCCACATGGGCTGGTTCCTTACCAAGCACGGCTTCCGCACCGATCACGCGGTGATCCGCGACCTGGAGAAATTCCCGGAACTACGCTGGCTCGACCGCTACGACATCCTGCTGCCGATCGCGCTCGCCACCGGCCTGTATCTGCTTGGCGGCTGGCTCGAACACGCGCACCCGCAACTTGGCACCAGCGGGCCGCAGCTGCTGATCTGGGGTTTCTTTGTCTCCACCATCGTGCTGTTCCACATCACGGTGACCATCAATTCCCTCGCCCACCGCTGGGGCAGTCGGCGCTACGCGACCAACGATCACAGCCGCAATAATTCGCTGTTGGCCTTGCTCACCTTCGGCGAGGGTTGGCACAACAACCATCACCACTTCCCGGGCGCCGCGCGTCAGGGGTTTTTCTGGTGGGAAGTGGATGTCACCTGGTACCTGCTGCGCGCGATGTCGTGGCTGGGCCTCGTCTGGGATCTGAAATCTGTGCCTTCCGATCTGCGTCGCGCCGGCCGGCTCTGACATGCGCCTAGCGGTCGTGGGATCGGGCATCGCGGGACTCGGTGCGGCCTGGCTGCTGTCGCGCGAACACGAGGTTGTGCTGTTTGAAGCCGAGGACCGTCTCGGCGGGCACACCCATACGCACGAGATCGAACAAGCCGGTAAAAACTTCGCGGTCGACAGCGGCTTCATCGTGTTCAACCCGCAGAACTATCCGCTCCTGACCCGCTTGTTCGCCGAACTCGGAGTCGAATCACAGCCGACCACGATGAGTTTCTCAGCGCGCAACGAGCGCAGCGGACTGGAGTACAACGCGGGCAATCTTTCCGGCCTCTTCTGCCAGAAACGCAATCTTGTATCGCCGCGTTTCTGGGGCATGTTGCGCGACCTGCGCCGCTACTACCGCGAGGCACCCGCGCTGCTTGATCTTGACGGTGCTGGACCGGACCTCGGCGACTGGCTGGCCGAGCATCGGTACGGGGCAGCCTTCATCGAGGATCATCTCCTACCGATGGCTTCGGCGTTGTGGTCCTCGCCTTCGACGCAGGTGATGAAATTCCCGGCAAAGTACCTGGCGCAGTTCATGGCCAACCACCAAATGCTGCAGATCAGCCGCCGGCCGGAATGGCGCGTCGTGCGCGGCGGTTCGTCGAGCTACGTGCGGGCCTTGGCCGCGCGCTGGGAGGTGTCGCTGCGACTCGCCTGTCCAGTCAGGGAAGTCCAGCGCAGTGGCCACGGCATCGATATCGTCAGCGCTGTCGGCGTCGATCACTTCGACCAAGTCGTGATGGCCTGCCACAGCGATTCGGCGCTCGACTTGCTGCGCGATGCCACCGTTGCGGAGCGCGAGATTCTCGGCGCGATCCGCTACCAGTCCAACGACACCGTGCTGCACACCGACGGGCGCCTGCTGCCGCAAGACCGACGTGCTTGGGCGGCGTGGAACGCGCATATTCCCATGCAGGCGTCGGATCAGTGCACCGTCAGTTACTGCATGAACGTGTTGCAATCGCTGGACTCGCGCGAGCCTTTCATCGTAACGCTCAACCGCAGCGACGCGATCGATCCCACCAAGGTACTGGCGCGGATGCGCTACCAGCATCCGATCTACACGCGGGAGAGTGTGGCAGCGCTGGCGCGGCGCGGCGAGATCAATGGTCAGGACCGCATCTGGTACGCCGGGGCCTACTGGGGTTGGGGTTTCCACGAGGACGGGTTGCGCAGTGCGGTGGATGTCGCAACAGCGCTCGGAGTGCGATGGCCGTGAGCGCACCCCTCGCGAGCGCTGGTTTGAATAGCGCCGTGTACACCGGATGGATACAGCATCGTCGCCACGGGCCGCATCCGCATGGGTTCCGCTATCGGCTGTGCTTGTTCTATCTCGATCTGTCCGAACTCGATCGCGTGTTCGACGGGCGACGGTTTTGGTCCTTGAACCGGCGCAATGTGGGCGAATTCCGTCGCAGTGACTACCTCGGCGACCCTGCCTTGGCACTGGACGAGGCGGTACGTCGCCGCGTCGCCGACGTGCTGGGCCGCAGACCAGGAGGCCCGATATTCCTACTCGCGCACCTGCGGACGTTCGGGCATTGCTTCAACCCGGTCGCGTTTTATTACTGTTACCGGCCCGATGGCGCAACCCTGGACTGCATCGTGGCCGAGATAACCAATACCCCGTGGAAGGAACGCCACTGCTATGTGCTCGCGGTCGATGCGGCCGAAGCGCACGGCAGCGCGCTGGCCTGGGGCTTCCCCAAGGCATTCCACGTCTCGCCCTTCCTGCCGATGCAACGCGATTACCGCTGGCGATTCCAGTTGCCGGGTCAGCACCTTCGCGTGCATATGGATGTACTGGACGGCGGCACTCCGGAATTCGATGCCACCCTGATGCTGGAGCGACGCCCGCTCAACGGCGCCTCGCTCGCGCGTTGCCTCTTGCGCTATCCGCTGATGACGCTGAAAGTCGTCGCGGCGATCCATTGGCAGGCCTTCTTGATCTGGCTTGCACGTAATCCGGTTTACGATCACCCACGTCACGATCGCCCACGCAGCGATCTCCCACCCCAAGATCGCCCAGGCCAAGTTCCGGAAACCGACGAATGAACGACACCTGCGAGAACGCCGCCACCCTGTCCCGCGACGAGTCGCTGCTAACCGAGCGCAGCGAAGGGGTAGGCTCGCATCGCGCGAAGCTGGACCCGACCCTCCTGTCGCCGGCGCGGGGGCTGGAGCGCCTCTTGCGCGGCCGCCTGACCGCGCAGATGCGCGAACTGCGCGACTGCGAACTACGCCTGATCGACGCTGACGGCGACTTGCATCTGGGAA
>JBKJTK010000378.1:0-6953 GCA_046590875.1 Chiayiivirga sp. | reverse complement strand
CCACTTTCTCTTGAATGGCCAAGAGAAAGTAACCAAAGAGAAGGCCACCCCGGAGCCGCGCCCTTTGGACATCCTTGTCCAAAGGGTTTGTGAGTCGGGGCCGGGGTTTTCGACGGCACATCCATGTGCCGGCGAAAACGCGCGCGCATCCATGCGCACGTCCCTGCGGGCCTTTCGTCCCCGCCTCACCGCGTCTCAGAGGCCCCATCCAAGAGCGCGCGCTCCAGCGCGCAGAAGCAAGAGCAGACGCCTCGCCTCGTGCGGGTGTTGATCTGTTCTTGATCTCGGGTCCCGTGTGGAGCGGCGGCGGGCTGGAGGAAAAGCCCGCAGGGTCGCGCCCATGGATGGGCGCGAGTTTGTCGTCGGGACAGGGATGTGCTGTCGACAAACCCCGCCAGTCCGACGCGAACCGCCGCAGGCGGCGCGTAACCCGGGTCGCCTTCTCTTTGGTTACTTTCTCTTGGCGACGCAAGAGACAGTGACTCGGTCGCCGCAGGCGGACGAAACGAGCGGCGCTGCTACCCACGCACACGATGCTTGAGAAAAACCGGATACCGGTTTTCGTTGGGAAGACGAGTTGGAGCAAGAAGTGCACACCCATCACTCCGCGACAAGTTCGTCGGCGACCGGCGCGCGCGCCTCCTCATCCTCCCGCACCCGGAACCACGCCGCATACAACGCCGGCAAGAACAACAACGTCAACGCCGTCGCGACGATCAATCCACCCATGATCGCAACCGCCATCGGTCCGAAAAAGGCGCTACGCGACAGCGGGATCATCGCCAGCACCGCCGCGAGTGCGGTGAGCACGATCGGGCGGAAGCGGCGCACGGTGGCGTCGATGATCGCTTGCCAGCGCGGGTGGCCGGCGCCGATGTCCTGCTCGATCTGGTCGACCAGGATCACCGAGTTGCGCATGATCATGCCCGAGAGTGCGATCGCGCCGAGCATCGCGACGAAGCCGAACGGCACGCTGAAGACGATGAGAAACAGCACGATGCCGATCAGGCCCAGCGGCGCGGTCAGTAGTACCAACACCGAGCGCGAAAAGCTCTTGAGCTGGATCATCAGCAAGGTCAGCACCACCACCAGGAACAGCGGTACGCCGGCGTTGACCGAGTTCTGGCCGCGGGCCGAATCCTCGACCGTGCCGCCAGTTTGCAGCAAATATCCCGAGGGCAGATCGGCGCGGATGTCGTCGAGCGTCGGTGCAATTTGCGCCACCACGCTGGAGGGCTGTTCGCGGCCATAGATATCCGCGCGCACGGTCACGGTGGGCAAGCGGTTGCGGTGCCAGATGATGCCTTCCTCGAAGCCGTATTCCAGCGTGGCGATCTGCGACAGCGGAATGCTTCGTCCCTTTTCCGTCGGCACTGAAAGGCTGCCGAGCAGGGACAACTGCGCGCGCTCGTCCTCGGGGCCGCGCAGCAGGATCTGGATCAGCTCGTTGTCTTCGCGATAGGTGCTGACCAGCGAACCCGAGAGCGAGCTTTCGAGGAACTTCGACAGCGCCGCCGAGCTCACGCCCAGCGCGCGCGCACGTTCCTGGTCGAGCACCATGCGCACGATCTTGCTCGGCTCCTGCCAGTCGAGATTGACATTGGTCACGTGCGGATTGGCGCGCACTTTGTCTGCCACATGACGAGCGATGCGCCGCACTTCGTCGATATGCTCGCCAGATACGCGGAACTGCACTGGATAGCCGACAGGCGGGCCATTCTCCAGTCGCGTCACGCGTGCCTGCAACTCCGGGAAATCGTTTGCGAACAGGTCGATCAGCCAGCCGCGGACCTCCTCGCGCGCCTTGACATCGCTCGTAAGCAGCACGAACTGGGCGAAGTTGGGGCTGGGAAGTTGCTGGTCGAGCGGCAGGTAGAAACGCGGCGAGCCGGTGCCGACGTAGGCGACGTAGTTTTCCACGCCGTCCTTTTTCGCCAGCATCGCTTCGAGCTTCTTCGCCTGCACTTCGGTGGCTTTGAGCGAAGACCCTTCGGCCAACTTCATGTCGATCATGAGTTCGAGCCGCGTCGAGGACGGGAAGAACTGCTGCGGCACGAAGCGGAACAGCAGCACCGAGGTCACGAACAGTGCCACGGTGATCGCGATGACGGTCTTGCGATGGCGTACGCACCATTCAACGACTTGGCGGAAGCGCTGGTAGAAACGCGTCTGGTAGGGATCGTGACCGTGCTTCCCGTTGCCGTTCTTTGCGTGGAAATCCGGCAGCAGCTTGGCGCCCAGATAGGGCACGAACACCACCGCCGCGATCCACGACAGCAGTAGCGAAATCGTGACGACCTGGAAGATCGAGCGGGTGTATTCGCCGGTGCTGCTGGCGGCGGTTGCGATCGGAAGAAAACCGGCGGCGGTGACGAGGGTGCCCGTCAGCATGGGGAACGCCGTGCTGCGGTAGGCGAAACTCGCGGCTTTCAGACGGGTAAAACCTTGTTCCATCTTTACCGCCATCATCTCCACCGCGATGATGGCGTCGTCGACCAGCAGGCCGAGTCCCAGCACCAGGGCGCCGAGCGAGATCTTGTGCAGGCCGATGCCGAAGTAGTGCATCGCGGCGAACGTCATCGCCAGCACCAGCGGAATCGACAGCGCCACCACCAGGCCGGTGCGGAAACCGAGGGAGAAGAAACTCACCAGCAGCACGATGATGACGGCCTCGGTGAGGACACGCATGAATTCGCCAACGGAGGCGCGGACCGCTTGGGGTTGGTCGGAAACCTTGCGCAGGCTCATGCCGACCGGCAGATCTTGCTGCATTCGTGCGAATTCGCTGTCCAGCGCTTCACCCAATCGCAGGATGTCGCCACCGGCCTTCATCGATACTGCCAAACCGATCGCATCGTCGCCCATGAAACGCATGCGCGGTGCGGGCGGATCGGAGAACCCGCGCCGCACTTCGGCCACGTCGCCGATGCGGAAGCTGCGTTCGCCCACGCGGATCGGGAATTCGCGGATCGCCTCGACCGAGTCGAAGCGTCCGGAAACGCGCAATTGCACGCGGTCGGTCTCGGTCTCGAAGAAACCCGACGGCACCACGGCATTCTGCTCGTCGAGGACGCGCTGCACCTCGGTCATCGGCACCCCGAGCGTGGCAAGTTTGGTATTGCTGAGCTCGATCCAGATTTTCTCTTCTTGCAAGCCCAGCAATTCGACCTTGGCCACGTCGGGCACGCGTTGCAGTTCGAGTTCGACCCGCTCGGCGTAGTCCTTCAGCGTGGCGTAGTCGAAACCCTCGCCGCTCAAGGCATAAATGTTACCGAACGTGGTGCCGAATTCGTCGTTGAAGAACGGCCCGATCACGCCCGCGGGCAAGGCGTGGCGGATGTCGCTGGTCTTCTTGCGGATCTGGTAGAAAAGTTCCGGCAGGTCGCGGGATAACAGATCGTCCTTGGCGATGAAGATGATCTGCGATTCGCCCGGACGCGAGTAAGCGCGGATGAACTCGTAGCGACCGGTTTCCATCAACTTCTTTTCGATGCGTTCAGTAACCTGGCGCGAGACCTCCTCGGCGGTCGCGCCCGGCCACAACGTACGCACCACCATCGCCCGGAAAGTGAAGGGCGGGTCTTCGGATTGACCCAATCGGGTGTAGGCGACCGCGCCCAGCAGCGCGAGCAGCAGCATCGCGTACAAGACCAGGCCGCGGTTGTGCAGGGCCCATTCGGACAGATTGAAACGCGACATGGCGAGGTCTCAGTTCGCCGCGATGAGCGCCACGGCGCGATTGTTGCGATCGATCGGCCGCACTGTCTGACCGTCGCGCAGCAGGTGCACGCCTGCAACCACGATCCAGTCCTGCGCACCGACGCCCGCGAGCACAGGCACGCGCGCCTCACCATAGGGGCCGAGTTGCACCGCCACGCGGCGCACTTTCGCGGTTTTCGGATCGACCACCCACAGATACGGCTGGTCGGCTTCGGCGGTCACCGCGGGCAAGGGCACCGACAGCGTCGCGTCGCTCGCTAGTCCGGCATACACGCGCGCGCTCTGACCCAGTTCGGCGCCGCTGGCGGCGGCATCGAAACTCACGCGCGCGGCATAGGTGCGGGTCTGCGGGTCGGCCGAAGGCGAGAGTTCGCGGATCGTGCCCGGTACGCGTTCGCCGCTGTTCGACCACAGTTCAACCAGCACCACCTGTCCGACCGAGAAATTGCGGATGCCTTGCTCCGGCAGGCTGATCGCGATCTCGCGTTCGCCTTCCGCCGCGAGGGTGAAAATCGCTTGCCCGGCGGCAACGACCTGCCCGGCTTCCGCCAGACGCGTCGCGATCACGCCGTCAGCGGGCGCGCGCAACTGCGCGTATTCGGCCTGGTTGCGGCTCACATCGAGCTGCGCCCGCACCTGGCCGACCTGGGCCTCGGCCGCCTTGGTGGCGTTTTGCTGCGCATCGAACAGCGATTGGCTGACCAGCTTGCGCTCGAACATGTTCTGGTAGCGGTCGCGCTCGCCGCGCGCAGTCGCGAGATTCGCCTCGGCCGCGACCAGTTGCGCGCGCACCGCCGCGACCTGCAAGCGCAAATCGTCCGGATCGAGCTCGGCCAGCACCGTGCCTTTTTTCACCTGCGCGCCAGCATCGACGTGGCGTTGCACGATCTTGCCGCCGACGCGGAAGGCGAGCTGCGGTTCGTGCCGCGCACGAACGTCGCCTGGGAAAGCCTCGAAGCCGTTGGCTGCCGGCAGCGGCCGTTCGACCATGGCGGGGCGGACGATCTCCTCGTCGCCGTTGCCGTTGCCGCAGCCCGCCAGCAGCGCGATCAGTAGGGTCGGAATCAGGAAGGTGCGCAGGATGGGACGATGCTGGGAGGACGGGGACATGAATGCTCGCTTTCGCCGGGTGCCGGTCGCGGGTAGTATCTGAACCGCGGAGTATAGTAAAATTACAGAACCGATAAGTCCAGTAATTTCCGACCCATCCCGAAATACGTCAGTCCGAAATACGTCAGCCCGATGTCTGTCAGCTCGAAGAAAACGATTACAAAAGTTGGCCGCGCTGCGTCGCCCGGTCCCGGCCGTCCCAAGGATCTGGAAAAACGCGCGGCCATTCTCGACGCGGCCAAGTGCCTGTTCCCGACGCACGGCTATGACGGCGTGAGCATGGACGCGATCGCGGCCGAGGCCGGTGTGTCCAAGCTCACCGTGTACAGCCACTTCAAGGACAAGGACGCGCTGTTCAGCGAGACGGTGCGGGTGAAGTGCGAAGAGCAGTTGCCGCCGGCGTTGTTCCTGGCCGATCTCAAGGGCCCGCTGCGCAAGCAATTGCGCAGCATCGCGCAGAGCTTCTATCGCTTGATCATGAGCGACGAAGCGATTGCGATGCACCGCATGATGCATGCGCAGGCGCGTACCGACGCCCGCCTGCCGCGCATGTTCTGGGAGGCCGGCCCGCAGCGCATCCAGGATGGCTTCGCCGAGTTCCTGCGGGTCGAGACCGAAGCCGGGCAACTGCTGATTCCCGACCTGCACCGCGCCGCCTCGCAGTTCTTCTGCCTGCTCAAGGGCGAACCGCATGCGCTGCTGATGTGCGGCTGCGCCAAGCCGATGCCGGCACGCGAGATCGACGCGCATCTGGATGCGACCGTGGATCTGTTCCTGCGCGCGTACGCGCCGCCGTCGCGCTGAGTCAGCCGGTTAATCCGGCGACCAACCCAAGCGCAGGCGCAACGACGTGAAGGCGTCGTTGTCGACGCCGCCCTCGGGATCGCGTCGCACGTCCAGTGGTACATGCAGTACTTCGGCGGCTATCGTCCAGTGCGAAGACAACTCTCGCGACACGCCCAGCGCCAGATAGGGCAATACCCCACGCGCGACCAGATGCGTGCGATCGCGCACGGTGAACACCAGGGCATCGATCTGCACCGCGGGTTCGGTACGCACCATGCCGCCGGTGGCGTGCCATCGCCACAAGCCGCCCCAGGCAATCGTGCTGTCGAGGCCGTAATAATTCAGTGCGATGCGGTCGTGTGAGGGCGCGATGCAGCCGAAAGGATTGGTGTCCGCATCGAACGGACCGACGACCTGCTCCGGGCAGGTGATGTCGCCGCTGGCCGAGCCGTGCTGGCCGAAGGCGCGTGCCGACCAGGTCCAGGTATCGCGTTCGAGCAATCGCCGTCCCAGCGCCAGCGCGAACAGATCATGCGGTTGGGTGCCGTCGATGCTCGCCGGTGGGGTGTAACCGACTTCGGCGACCCACCCACTCGGCAGACCGAGCAAAATTCGTCCTCGGCCAAACACCGGCGACTTGTTCAGATCCTCGGCCTTGTCGCCGCCGAAACCGACGCGCTGTTGTGCTTCGCTCAGTCGCGGAATATGGCCGACTTCCGCAACCACGCTCCACTGACCTGGCGCCAGCGTTGGCGTTTCGCCAAACGCGGTCATGAAGCTCCCGGCCATGGCGTAATTCATCGCCCAGGCTTCGGGACGGTCGGAGGCGAGGATTTCCTCGTCGGTGATGATGGTCTGGGCCGACACCACTGAGCCCCAACACAGCGACACGAACCCGATCAAAGCCAACACGCCTGCCATAGTCATTCCCGAAGTAAACCGGCCCGATCTTAAACGCTGGACGAAGCAAACTCGCGTCGCTGTCGGCTTCGTGGTGCAATGTCACCCTGAAGCGGGGGTGCCCGGGCGGTATGCGGGCTGAGACAGACCCTTTGAACCTGATGCGGGTGATGCCGCCGTAGGGATGCTTCGTGGTCTGGATGCCCATCCGCCCTCGGCGCCGCCGCTTTTGTACGTATGCGAGTCCTTTCGCAGAAGCCTGCACCTCCTTGTGCAGACTAATCACAAGAGCGCGGTGACCAATCATGAACGCCATTCCTTCCGACCTCCTGCGCCAGACCGAGCAGCTGTCCGAATCCGTCACCCGGCCAATACCGGGATCGCACAAGGTCCATGTGCTTGGTTCGCGGCCAGATCTAGGCGTGCCGATGCGCGAG
>JBKJTK010000376.1:0-8090 GCA_046590875.1 Chiayiivirga sp. | reverse complement strand
GGCCGCCGACACCACCGAAGCCAAGACCATTCACGTTGTTGTCGAATTGCCAGGGCGTGATCAGCACGGTCATGCCTTTCACGTTGGTGGCGTAGTCGACGATGCGTTTGTAGTGGTCGAAGTAGGTCTTGTAATTGCCGTTGGGCGCCGCCGGGATGGGACCCAGTAGCTGCGATTGCAGCGCTTCCCAGCCCACCAGGATGCGCAGTGCGCTCATGTTTTTGCCGGCGAAGTAGTCGATCAGGCGTTCGTCGAACACCGGATACTGAGAACCGGGCAAGGGGCCAATGACTGCATCGAACTGCGTGAAGGGCATCTCCATGCTCACCAGCGTGGTACCGCGAAATTGCGCTGCCGGCGCTGCGCCAGGCATGCCACGTTGCACGGTCGCGGGCACCGGCCAGAACGCGATCCCGCCGAAGCCCGGGTCGGTGGTCGCGTTGGCGAGTGTTTGGCCCGGCGTCACCGGATTCTCGTATTCGAGCACCGCAAAAGCGCGCTCGTAGTTGGTCCACAGATCGCCATCGCGATCGAATGCGACGCCACCGACGAAGCCGGTGTGGGCGGGGACAGTCGGTCCATGCGGCGGAGCATTGGGATCGCTGACACCGGGCTCGATGTCGATGAACTGTGCTGGAGCAATGGCATTGAAACCAGGGGTATCAAGCTGAGCCGCACTGTATCCGGCCAAGGTCGGCGCGCCGTTGTTGCCGACCCAGAGCGCGCCCTGGGTATCGAAGGCCAATCCTTCCGGATTGCTCATCGAGGCACGCGCGCCGACGGCCACCGAGTTGCCTACCCGGTCGGCGACGCCACTGTCGATGTTCATGCGCACCAGGCGCTGGCCGCTGAAGTTGCTGACCCACAAGCGACCCTGTGCATCGAACTCGAGTCCGGCGGGAACCGAGAGATTCGCATTGCTCAGCAAGATCGGTACCGGACTGCCGCTAACCACCAGGTTCGCAAGCGCCAGCTTCAGGATGCGGTTCGTGCCGCCGAAGTCACTCTGCGACACGTAGGCGAAGTTGCCGAAGAAGGCGAGGTCGAAGTAGTCGCCAGTCGCATTGCCGCTCGGTGTGATGACCACCTCCGCAGCCGGGTTCGCCTGCGCAGCGACATTCTGCGTTGCATAGCGCAGCAGCCGGTTCGGGTTGCCGCCATCGACCACCCAGAGCTTGCCGTCGGGCGCGAATGCGAGCGCGTTCGGATTGGTGTTGGCGGGCAATGCAGCCGTATTGACTAGCGCAAAGCCCGCCCCGCCGCGGCGGTACACTTTGATCGAGCCGGTTAGGCCCTGCGAGAACTGCGGCACGAACAACAGCTCCGGCTCGACGATGGTGAGCGTCGCAGCGTTCGGCATCGCGAGCGTGGTGCCGATAGGATCGGACAGCATGAGGCCGAGAGTTTCATTCGTTTCCGGCACGCCATCGTCGTTGACGATGACCTGGAATGTCTTGTCGGCTGCGTCGTTGTCGCCCCACATCAGCACGCCACTGGTAGTCGTGTAGTCGCCGGGCGCGATGGCCATCGCATCACTGGTGGTATAGGTCACGCTCACCGCGCCATCGTCGCCGCCGACTCGTCGCACCGTGATCGTGGCCGACCCATCGGCCTCGCCGACGCTGTAGGCCGCGGCGCTGAACCGCAACTGCCCCGGCACCGGGGCCGCATCGTCGTTCTGAATCGTGCCCACGCCCTGGGCATCGATGATCGTTCCACTGCTGGGATTGCTCAGATTGCCGAAGAAGGTTTCATTCGGCTCGAGCGTCGTATCGCCGTTGACATTTGCGGTGGCCGCCTGCGTCGTCACGCCCGGCGTGAAAGTGAGTGTCGTCAACGCCAGCGCGACGTAATCGCTTCCGCCGGTGGCGCTCTGGTCGGCGGTCTGAACCTGGACCGTGTCAGTGCCCGACAACTCACCGCTCCGCGTCACGGTGAACGCGAACGGGGTCAGGCCCGCGTTGCCTTCGACCACCGTCACATCGTCGATGCTGAAGCTCGGCGTCGCGGGGGCGGGATCGTTGTCGGTGATGGTCAACGTCGCGGTGCTTGGCGCTGCGATGCTCGCGCCGCCGGTGAGATTGCCAAGTTGCAGGTTCGCGGTCTCGTTGTTTTCGTCGTTGGGATCATCGACGACGGTCAAGGTGACGTTGCGAACGCCCGACTCGCCGTTCGCCCAAGACGCGGTCGACATAGTTAGCGTGTAGTCGCCTGGGGCGACCGCCGTGCCGCCCGCGGCAATCTGCAGATCGACCGTGACTGCTCCGTTGCTGCCGTTCACGCGTTCGACCTGATAGGTCACGAGGCCGATATTTTCGGCCACGGACTGCGAAAGGTTGCCGGCCGTGTTGACGAAACGCACGTCGCCGATCGGGCCTGGTACGCCGCCGCCTTCAAAGCTGTCGGCAAAGATGCGCGGTGAGGCGGCGATCAGGCGAATGTCGTCGAGGTAGAGCGTTGGCTGGGTATCGGGGTCGTCGGATTGCAGATCGAAGCGGTCGAAGCTGCCGGCGAAGGCCAGCGGCACGTCCGCGAACCGCACGTCGACCTGACGCCATTCGTTTGCGGCGATTGCGCCGCCAGCGATGAAGCTGTCGAGGACGACGTTCGCGACCGGGATGCCGCCCAGGTTGTCATACAGCTGGAATCGCAACTGCTGTCCACCCACGGTGCCGCCGTGCACGAAGAAGCGCACGCCGGCGTACTGAGTGGTGCTGGTGAATCCGGCTTCGTCTTTCGGAAATGCCACCGCGTTGGAGTTGTTGCCGGTGAATGCGATGGCGGCCGCCGAGCCGTTGCGAGTCGTCGTGGCGTGCGCGAGATCGGTGCCACCGCCGTAGGAGTAATCGGGCAGGAATCCATTGCGCAGTGCGTCGTCATAGACCACGAGGTCCTGCGCACTGACGCCGCAGGCTAGACCGAGAAAAAACAGAACCGTCAGCAATCGCATATCAGGATCCTTGAGTGCCTGCGCCCATCAAATCAGGTAACGGAATGGGAACACTTGATGACGTACGCCGGAACGCGGAGTCGCCTGACAACGATCATGCGCGCGCGGGCGGCTCCGGGTGTTAGGCAAAGGTTCGAACTGCCCGCCCCGGCGCGCCGTCTCCGCTAGAGACGGACCCCGACCCCGATGCTGAACTTGGATCCTGATTCGCGGAAATCGCGTGGCCACAGGTGCAAACGCTCGACGTCGACTTCCGGCAAGACATACGGCGCGCTGCGCAGCGTGCTGAGCCGTTCTCCGGTAATGCGTCCAATCAGGCTGACGAAGCGTCCTGCGGGATACTCGCGCGCCTCGGCATAGCCCGGCAGCAGCGCGATAAAGCGGCCTTGGTCAGCGAGTTCGAGCATCGGGCGCTGTTTGGCGTCAAGCGGATAAGCCAGCAATTCGATCTCGCTGTGATTCTCGAAGTTGCGAACTTCCATGATCATGCCGCCCCAGACCACGGGACGATCGATCCAGTCTTTCGGCGCCTGCGCCACGCGATTCACCGACGGCGCGGCGTCTGCTGGCAAGGCCTCGAACGCCGGTGCGGTGACGCATCCTGCGAGCGCCAGGGTGAGCGCGATGATGGGTGCCCAGCGATTAAGAGAATTCATGTGTTCTCCCGTTTCAACCATTCCAGACGATGACTAGCGCCAGGTTCGCCCAGCGCCTTGGTCAATGCTGGCAGCGTAGCCGCGATTTCCGCGTCGAGCTTCCACGGCGGATTGAGGATCAGCAAGCCGCTACCGTTCATGCGCAGCGGTGAATCGTCCGGTCGCACCAGCAGTTCTGCGACCAAGGCCTGCTTCGCGGGCAAGGCCACGGCCTTGCGCAGGAAAGGCAGCAGGGTGCGGCGTTGCTTGATCGGATACCAGACTGCATAGACGCCGGTCGGCCAGCGCGTGAGCGCGTCTTTCAAGGCCGTGAGCACGGCGTCGAACTCTGCGCCTTGCGCCTCGTAGGGCGGATCGATCAGCACCAGGCCGCGCTTCTCCTTCGGGGGCAGCAGCGCCTTCATCGCGCCGTAACCATCGCGCCCATGCACGCCTATTCGCGCGTCGTTCGCCAGCAAGGCTTTCAGCGCGGCCGCTTCTTCGGGCTGCAGTTCGCAAGCGGCGAGTCGGTCGGTGGCGCGCAGTGCTTGTGCGATCAGCAACGGCGATCCGGGATACAGCCGCCGCCCGGCGTCCGCGCCGCCGGCCATGAGCGCGTCGCGATAGCGCGCGATCGCGATCGGCAGCGGGCGCGCATTGCGGGCCCAGGACAGCAATTGCTCGATGCCGTTCTGCGCCTCGCCAGTCTTGTCGGCCTCGGCGGCGTCAAGATCGTATTGCCCGCGCCCTGCGTGGGTGTCGAGCACCAGGAACGGCGCGTCCTTGCGTTTGAGTGCATCGAGCAGTGCAAGCAGCAGAACGTGCTTGAGCACGTCCGCGTGGTTGCCGGCGTGGTAGGCGTGGCGATAGTTCATGCCAGCAGGATACCGGGAGTTGACGAAACAGCGGATGAAACCGCGGCGGCGACCATGGATACCCCTTGGCCAAGTGGCCTACGCCACGTTCCGCCCCCGCCTACGCGTCAATTCGACCCTGGTCGCGCCGTCGCGAGTCAGTCTGCGCGACGGCCGAGCGTGTTCCCAACTACACCGCGTGACGACGAATCGCGATGGCGCCCAACGGGAGCAGCACCGCTGCCAGTAGCAGCAGCATCCATTCGGACAGGGTGGGCACGTTGGTGGCACCACTACCGCTTCCGGGTTGACCGACCACCGCCGCGCCGCAAGGTGAAACGGCATTGCCATCGAGCGTGACCGCGCCATTGCGCGCCAGGAGCCTGCCGCTGACGCTGGAGCCTGTCGTCACCGTGATGCTCTGCAGTGCGAGAATACTTCCAGCGAACGCGCTACCGGTGCCGAGCGTTGCCGAGCTGCCGATCTGCCAGAAAACATTGCAGCTGCTGGCGCCGTTGGTCAACAAGACGCGCGATGCGCTTGCGGTCGTGAGGGCGCTCCCGACCTGGAAAATGAAGACCGCATTGGGATCGCCCTGGGCGTCGAGCGTCACTGTGCCGGTCAGTCCCATCGACCCGGCGGCGCAATACACGCCGGGCAGGCGGGTAGTGCCGCCCAGGTCGGCAGAAATCGTGGTGCCGCAGGCGCGGCCGGCGAGCGTGTTGTAGGCCGTGGTGACATCGTTTTGTGCCTGCAATGCCACTGCATTGGCGAAGTGTGTTGTTCCCAGCACGATCCCGGGCGGAAAGCCGGTGACCGAGCTGGCGCCGTTGGGCGAGATGCCGAGATTCCCATTGATGATGGTCGGGCCCGTATTGGTTATGGCCGAGCCGCCGAGCACCCCGAAACTCGCCGCGGTTCCCAAGGGAACCGTCTGCGCCCACGCGGGGCCACCGACGCAAGCGAGAACGAGCAGTCCCAGGCTCGTTAGCGTGCGCCGATGATTTCGACCCACACTGGGTGGTAATTCGGCAGCTCGTGACACGACGAGGCCGGTGTGAATCGTGCAGAGGGTCGGAGCATTCATGTGGTCTTTCCAGCAAGATGGGACGGTTTGCCGAGCATAGCCCAGGACGCGGCTCGCCGGGATCCTGATAGGGATTAGTCGTCCAAGTGTGCTTCGATGCAGCGACTTGTTCGGTGTGCTAGCGCACATAGCGAGCGCCGCTCATTTCGAGGCTGCCCGAATGTGGGCGGGGGACGTGTCCAGTCCTGCTGAAGGTGACGACATTCGCGTCTACTTCTCGATCGAGCGTTTCCATCCTCGGAATCAGCGCGGTCTGCTGTCGTCGACGCGTTTAGGTGCAAGTGATCCGTTCAACGGCACGGTTGTCGTCCCGACAGGATTGCCGACCTGGGACTCGCCTTGAGCGCCGGTTCCCGGCATGCCGCGATGACTGCGGGATTTGCTATCTTGCGTCGTCTGTTTCCAGGGGGTTCCCATGCGTCGCATCTTGAAGTGGAGCTTTCGGCTCCTGTTGATCGGGTTCTTGCTGCTGGCATTGCTGATCGCACATACGATCTGGTTCAAGCCGCTTCAGATCGGCTGGTACTTCGAGCGCGTGTTCATCGAGTACGCCGCCAAGAACCCGGAAATGCTGTCCAGCATGCGCATGCTGCCATCCTGGATGGACTGGTACAGCGACGATTTCGCCGACGCCTCGCTCGCGTTCGAGGATGAGATGCGGGTCAAGCTGGACGGCGACCTCGCGACGCTGCGCAGCTACGACCGCAGCGCGCTCGACACCGACACGCAACTTTCCTACGACATGCTCGATTATTTTCTCGCGATCCAGCAGGAAGGCCAGCGTTTCGATCACCACAATTACCCCTTGAACCAATTGTTCGGGTTGCAGAACGGCTTGCCGACTTTCATGGCGACCCAGCATCCGGTCGCGAGCGAGGGCGAGGCGCGCGACTACATCACGCGCCTGGGCAAGTTCCCGCTCAAGTTCTCCCAGACGATGGAAGGACTGAAGGCACGCGAGGCCGCCGGCATCATCCCGCCGCGCTTCGTCATCGAAAAGGTGCTGGATGAAATGCAGCGCTTTGTCGCCGCAAAGGCGAAGGAGAATCTGCTGTACACGAATTTTTCCGAGAAGCTTGGAAAGATTCCGCCCGAGCGCATGGATGCGACCCTGCGCACCGAACTGTTGAACGAGGTCGAGGAGGCGGTGCAGGCCTCGGTCTATCCGGCTTACCAGCAATTCATCGACTACTACGAGCAACTACTGGCGAAAGCGACCGGCAACCATGGGGTCTGGTCGCTGCCTGAAGGCGAGGCGTTCTACGCGTGGGCCGTGAGGCAGCACACCACCACCGACATGACGCCGGACGAGGTGCATGCGCTCGGGCTTTCCGAAGTGGCGCGCATTGAAATCGAGATGGACACGATCCTGCGCGAACAGGGACTGGTGGAAGGCACGATCGGCGCCCGCGTGCATCAGATCGCCGCGCGTGCGGATCAGCTGTATCCCGACACCGACGCCGGTCGCGAGCAGATCATCGCGGATTTCCAACGCATCATTGACGAGGTCGACGCGGGCCTCGGCGATAGCTTCAACGTGCGTCCGAAGGCGAAGGTGAAAGTTGAGCGGGTGCCGGCGTTCCGCGAAAAAACCGCGCCCGGCGCGTACTACAACCCGCCCGCGTTCGACGGCTCTCGCCCCGGCATCTTTTATATCAACCTGCGCAACACCGCCGAAGTCGCGCGCTTCGGCATGCGCACGCTCGCCTATCACGAGGCGATTCCCGGCCATCACTTCCAGACCACGATCCAGCAGGAACTTACCGGTGTGCCGATGTTCCGCAAGGTGCTGCCGTTCACCGCTTATTCCGAAGGCTGGGCGCTGTACACCGAACGCCTGGCCTGGGAAATGGGGTTCCAGAAGGACCCGCTCGATAACCTGGGCCGACTGCAGGCCGAGATGTTCCGCGCGGTGCGTCTGGTAGTGGACACCGGCCTGCACAGCAAGCGCTGGACCCGCGAAGCGGCGATTGCGTACATGTCGGAGAAAACCGGCATGCCGGCAACCGACGTGGTGGCCGAGATCGAGCGCTATCTGGTCAATCCGGGCCAGGCGCTGGCCTACAAGGTCGGGATGAACAAGATTCTTGAACTGCGCGAACGCGCGAAGAAAGAACTCGGCGACAAGTTCGTGCTGTCGCGCTTCCACGACCGGATTCTGACCGGTGGCGACATGCCGCTGATGCTGCTGGAGCAGCGCGTCGTGGACTGGATTGCCAGTGAACGCGGCGGGGCGTGACCCATTCATAAGCTAGATCAAGGCCCTTCAACGCAGAGGACTTTGAGAAGGGCAAGAATGGAACGCAGAGAAGATCAGATGGGATGAGCGCAAGTTCACAACTGCTTGCGATTCCCAATTTCCTTATGTTCTTCTCTGCGTCCTTTGCGGCTTTTCTCTGCGCCCTCTGCGTTCAAGGCAGTCCTTGATCCTGCTTGGACTTCCTTGATCCCGCGAACAATCCCGCGCCAGTCTGGCGGCGGGATCAGTTGCCGGTGCAGCGGCTGCCGGTCGGCAGCGTCAGGCGCCGCAGTTCCACCGTGCCGTTGCCGAACTTCGAGGTGTA
>JBKJTK010000364.1:0-2948 GCA_046590875.1 Chiayiivirga sp. | reverse complement strand
CACCCACCAGCAAGGTGATGAAATTGATGTCCTCGTGCGCACCGGCGCGCACGTTCGGGATGTCAGGTGCGGTGATCGGCGGATAGTGGATCGGGCGCAGGATCGAGTTGCCGACGTCGGTCTTGTCGGCGAAAAAATGTTCCGGCAGTTCCAGATGCAGGGCCAAACCCGCGAGCACACGAGAACCCAGTGCATCCAGCGCTTCGTACAGGCCGTAACCGTGCTCGCGGAACCCGGGAACCTCATCCGGCCACACGTTCGGCGCCATCACGTCAGCGTATTTGGAATCGCGGGGAATTTCGCGTCCGAAATGCCAGAACTCCTTGAGGTCGGGATACTTCGAGTCTTTCGCGGTCTCGATCCCGTACGGGGTGTAGCCACGTGCGCCGCCGGAACCGGGCACGTGGTACTTCATCTTGGCCTCGGTCGGCAACGCGAAGAAGCGCTTGAAGGCATCGTAGGCCGCATTGATGTCGGCCTGAGGAATGCCATGGCCGCGGATGCCGCAAAAGCCCCATTCGCGATACGCCGCGCCGAGCTCAGCGACGAACGCGGTACGGTCGGTGTCGTATCGGCGGATGTCGAGGGTCGGGATCTGGCTCATGGAGGCACTCATGGAGGCTGTAGTGGGGAGAGTGGAATTTAGTCCGCGAATGAACGCAAATAAACGCAAATGAAACTAAGGCAACTCGCTCGAAGCTAGGCGTCTACACAAAAGCTGAAATCGATATCTCTAAGCAGGAGTTTTTTCGCGTTGATTTGCGTTCATTCGCGGACCGAGCCTCTGCTTCTAGTCGGAGCTAGTGTGGCGAAATCAGGCCGCGTTACGCACGGCGTCGGAGAGGCTATCGAGCAGTTCCTGCATCAGAATAGCGTCGTCGGCTTCGACCGTGACGCGTACCACTGGCTCGGTACCAGAGGCCCGTATAAACGCACGGCCGCGGCCGCTCAAGGTCTCTTGTGCGCGTGCCAGTTCGGCTTTCACGGTATCGGTTTCGTGTGGCTTCGAGCCCACGGCAAGGCGCAGATTGGCGGTACGCTGCGGCACCTTGTGCAAGCCGTCGAGCAGCGCGCGCAGTTCGACCCCGCGGCGTCGAACCACTTCCAGCACCTGCAATGCGCTGACGATGCCATCGCCGGTGCTGGCGCGATCCAGGCACAACAAGTGTCCGGAGGTTTCACCGCCGAGCACGCCGTTACCTTCCATCAGTTTCTGATGCACGTAGCGGTCGCCGACCCGGGCGCGCTGGAATGGAATGCCGCGCTCCCCGAAGACCCTTTCCAGGCCGAAGTTCGTCATCAAGGTGCCCACCACCGGACCCTGCAGGCGACCCGTTGCCTGCCAGTCCAACGCCAGCAGATAGAGCAGATCGTCGCCGTCCAGCGCATGACCCTCGCGGTCCACCATCTGCAGGCGATCGCCGTCGCCATCGAAGGCAATTCCGAGGTCGGCGCCAGTCTCGCGCACATGACGGCAGAGCGCATCGATATGGGTCGAACCCACGTCGCAGTTGATGTTCAGCCCGTTCGGTTCGACCCCGATTGCATCGATCTCGGCACCCAATTCCGTAAACAGACGCGGCGCGATCTCATACGTCGCCCCGTGCGCGCAGTCCATTGCAATCTTCAGCCCACGCAGATTGACGTCGGTGGGTAGCGTCGACTTGCAGAATTCGCCGTAACGCGAACGCGCATCCTCGATTCGAACGGCCTTGCCGAGTTGCTCGGACGCGACGGTGGAGAATTTCTCATCCAAGGCCGCCTCGATCGCCAACTCGGTGGCGTCGTCGAGCTTCTCGCCATGCGCCGAAAAAAACTTGATGCCGTTGTCGTAGTGCGGGTTGTGTGAGGCGCTGATCACGATGCCGGCGTCGGCGCGCAACGAACGGGTCAGATAAGCCACGCCGGGCGTCGGAATCGGGCCGAGCATTTTCACGTTCGCACCCGCGGCGACCAGTCCCGCTTCCAACGCCGCCTCGAACATGTAGCCGGAGATTCGCGTGTCTTTTCCTATCACGACCGTAGCGTGCCCTTCGCGCGCCAGGGCACGACCCGCGGCCCAGCCCAACTTGAGCACGAAATCCGCCGAGATCGGGCCTTCGCCGACGCGACCGCGGATACCGTCGGTGCCGAAATATTTGCGAGCAGTCATACGTGATGGGTCTCGGGAATCATGCAGCCGCATCGGCCGCCGGCTGCGGCGCGCGCGTCATCAGTGCCAGCAAAGCGGCGAGTTTGTCGCGCAGTTCGCGCCGGTCCACGATCAGATCGATCGCACCGTGATCGAGCAGGAATTCGCTGCGCTGGAATCCTTCCGGCAAGGTTTCGCGTACCGTCTGTTCGATCACCCGTGGACCCGCGAAACCGATCAGGGCCAGCGGCTCGGCAACATTGAGATCGCCCAGCATGCCGAGGCTCGCCGATACCCCGCCGGTGGTGGGGTGCGTCAGTACCGAGATGTAGGGCAAGCCCGCAGCCCGCATCCGCCCCAGTGCGGCCGACGTTTTGGCCATCTGCATCAGCGAGAACAGACCTTCCTGCATGCGCGCGCCGCCGGTGGCCGTAAAGCACACCAGTGGGGATCTTTTTTCCAACGCGTGTTCGGCCGCGCGCGCGAATTTCTCGCCTACCACCGCGCCCATCGAACCGCCCATGAAGCGGAACTCGAATGCACACGCGCTGAGCGGGCGGCCCTTGAGCTGGCCGTGCATCGAGATCAACGCGTCTTTTTCGCCGGTCTGTTTCTGCGAGGCCTTGATGCGGTCGGCGTATTTCTTCGTGTCGCGAAACTTGAGCACATCGATCGGCTCAAGCGCGGCGTCGAGCTCGACCGTGCTACCGGCATCGAAGAAATGCTGCAGCCGCAGCCGTGCCGGAATTGGCAAGTGATAGCCGCACTTCGGGCAGACGTCGAGGTTGCGCTCCATCTCCGGCCGGTAAAGCACGGC
>JBKJTK010000247.1:0-5108 GCA_046590875.1 Chiayiivirga sp. | reverse complement strand
GTGCGGATCATCACAGTTCGCGCCGGAGCAAGTTCACTCCATCGCACAAATCTCGCTTCGATGTCGCAGGTGTCTCGGACTGAGGCTCTCAGTCCATGCCCGAATCGCCGCCCGGCTCCACCGCGCAACTTGCGAAAGCGCAAGCCCCGGCGGCCAGCACGACGAGGCCCTTGACCCGGCCAGACCAGTAACAGCAGACCCACATTTCTCTCTGTCCAGCGCAGTCGGCAGGCCGCTACCGGCAAAAGACTTGGATCGATAGTTGATCCTGCAAGATAGTTACCTCATCAGCAGAGCACCGCCGGCGTCAGGCGCAAGCGGGGTGTCCCTCAACCAGTGGGGATTCCCATGAACGTATCAAGCAAGAAGCAATGCAGTCCTTGGAACAAGGGATAGCTCACGGGCCAAAAGGCGCCGCTGCGGCTCTGCGACATCTGGGCGATTCGAGTGCGCCTCCAACTCGCCCATGCGATCCGAGACCTTGCGCTGTTCAACCTTGCCATTGATTCGAAGCTCCGCGCCTGCGATCTCGTGAAGCTGAGGCTGCGCGACATCGCGCATGGCTCCCAAATCGCCAGCCGGGCGATTGTCATGCAGCAAAAGACCAAGCGCCCCGTGCAGTTCGAGATCACCGAATCGACGAGAAACGCGATCCGGGCTTGGGTCGACCAAGCGAAGCTTCAGCCAGGCGATGCCCTGTTTCCCAGTCGCTTGCATGCCTCCACTCATCTCTCTACCCGGCAATACGCTCGGATCGTTCATCGCAGGGTGGCTGGGATCGGATTAGACGACGCGGCGTACGGCACGCACACGATGCGTCGGACGAAGGCATCACTGATTTATCGCCGGACGAAGAACCTTCGGGCGGTCCAGCT
Organism: Chiayiivirga sp.; assembly: GCA_046590875.1. Taxonomy (GTDB): domain Bacteria; phylum Pseudomonadota; class Gammaproteobacteria; order Xanthomonadales; family Xanthomonadaceae; genus JALCLA01. The sequence goes on along the minus strand of JBKJTK010000247.1, from coordinate 4,233 downwards.
CCTGCATGGCCACACCAAGTTGGAAAGCACCGTTCGTTATCTCGGAATCGAGGTTGATGACGCGCTGGAGATGGCCGAGCAGACCGAGGTCTAGGCAGATGTAGACCGAAGGCGCCCGGTCCAACGGGCGCTGTTCGGCCAGGAACAGACGGTCGATCTCGTAAATTGACTTCCGCGAAACCGACGACTGGCTCGTGCTAACAGACGACGATCGCCTGTTTATTCAATCCGCCATCAACAAGACACTCGAAGCTTCATTTCGATCTCGAGCGCCACATAATCGAACGCGCTACCTACAAGATCAATCGCTCGGCTGCCATGGCGGAGTGGAGAACCGCGCGACATGCACATCGCCTCGGACGGGGTAAGCTTCAGAGGAGACGGTGCTTTGGATTCCCTATCTCTTCACCCGGCGACGACCACGCCAGCGAGCGCGAGATCTGGCTGTCCGAGGCCGAGGCGAAGGCCAATTCGGCAAGCGCCGGTGCTATCGGTACGGTGGCGGGGTCCGGGGTGTTCATGGATCAAGTTCCCGAATGGTCGGCATCACTTCAAACGGCGGTTGGTCGTGAAGCGCAGTGGGTGATGGATTCGAAGCCAACTCCGGGCCACCTTGCTTCCGGCTTGCCATCAGGCGTGCCTTGAGTTCAATCTGGACGCGTGATAGCTGCGTCGCCAGAGGGCGAGCACGGCAAAGCCCCAAAGGCCGAGCACAAGACCCACGATGGCAGCACCGATAAAGAAGACGCCACGGCTTTCGCTGAGATCGAAAAACACGCTGGTATCACCCGTCTGAGAAAGGACGCCATGGAGGAGCCAAGCAACGCTGACGAACGTTAGAGTGACGCTCGACAGGATCAGCAGTATCAAGCCCTTGATGATGGCCAGGCTCGGTTCGCGCTGCGACCATCGACGAAGCTGCTCAAAGATGCCCGGCGTGTGTGCCATCACGTTTCGGCCATCGAGAAAACATCCCAACTCGTCCGCAAGCTCGCGCGCGGTTGCGTATCGATCGGAAGGCGTCTTGGCGAGGCATTTCAGACAGACTGCATCGAGGTCCGAAGGAATGTCGTGGCGTTTCGAACGGAGCGTCGGTGGGTCGTCGCTCAGGACGCGACGGAGCGTGTCTTCGACATCGCGACCGCGAAACGGCGGTTCGCCCACCAGCATCTCGTACAGGATCGCGCCGAGGCCGTAGATATCAGCAGTGGGGCCGATGTTGTTCGATTTCGCAGTGGCCTGTTCCGGCGCCATATAGCTCGGCGTGCCGGAAATATTCTCGTGCTCGCTCGGGCCCTCGTCGATCCGGCGGGCGAGGCCGAAGTCGGCGACCAGCGGCTCGTCGTTCAGGTCGAGCAGCACGTTGCCGGGCTTGAGGTCGAGATGCAGCACGCCCAAACGATGGGCGTAGTGAATAGCCTCGGCCATCGTGCGCATCATCGACGCGGCGTGCTTCACGTCCATCGGGCCTTTGGCGCGCAACCGATCAGACAGCGTCTCGCCCTTCACCAGCCGCATCGAAAAGAAATACAGCCCGTCGCGCACGCCGGTGTCGTAGATCTCGACAATGTTGGGATGCTGCATGCGTGCCGCGGCCTGCGCCTCGCGGCGGAAGCGGGCGATGAACTCGTCCGAAGCCCACGGCCCGGCGGCGAGAAACTTGAGTGCGACTTCGCGATCGAGGTTGTGCTGACGCGCGCGATACACCGCGCCCATGCCGCCCTGGCCGATCAGTTCGAGCAGTTCGTACTCACCGAAGCGGCGCTGCTCGGGATCGTTCAAGTCGATGCCGAGCTCGCCGGGAGACGACCACGCCAGCGAGCGCGAGATCTGGCTGTCCGAGGCCGAGGCAAACGCGAGGTCAGCCAGCGCTGGCGCGATCGGTACGGTGGCGGGGTGCGGTGTGGTCATGCAGATTCTCCAGGTTCAGCGTGCAGCGCCTGCAGCTTGCGTCTCAGTGCACGGCGGCGTTCGGCGTCGGGCTCAACTGCACGGAGGCGCGCATCGACGCGCTCGCGCAGTCGCTGGCGCAGACGCAGCACGGCCAGTCGAATCTCCGCGCCCGAAAAGGGGCTGCAGCAGATGTCATGCACGGGCGTGGCCGGATCGAGCAGCGCAGGGTACAGCGCCTCGAACAGTTGCTCGCGGCCGATCCGCAGGGATTCGATCCGCAGGTCATCAATCGCCTGACGCAGAATTTGTCGGGCAAGGCAGTGCTCGTTCTCAGGCATGCTCGTCTTCGGGAGGGTTCGGTGGTTTCCACCCTGATACGGATTCCGCGGCGGGTGATGACAGGCGATCACTGCACGGCCGCCGATGACTGGGCGCGCAGCGCAGCACGCAGGTGGCGCAGCTCGGCTGCGGTCTCGCCCTCGCCGAGCACGGTGTCGGCCACCATCTGGCGGATGACGATCTGCAAACGCTTGCGCAGACGGCTAACTGCCACGGCAAAGGTGTTCGGCAACATCGTCACCGACGCAGCGGCCTTGGCGTAGTCACCCGCGTCGGGATCTTCCAACAGGAACGGCGCGGCGGCGTCGAACAGCGCCAAACGGCCATTGCGGTCGGCTTCCTCGCGCGTCCGGCGCACGCCCTCGCACAGCATGCATGCGGCCCAAGTGCGATCGAAGGCGGCCTCGGGTCCGGCGCCGGGATCGAACAGATCGAAGTCTTCCGTGTCTAGAAGTTGGCCGCCACCACCGCGCTTTTCTGCGCGGCGCGCGCTCCTGGTCGATCCACCAGCGCTTCAATCCGCTGTACAGGAAGCTCCGAAAGCGACCGCGCGCGGGGTCCGCACGCGCATTGAGTCCTGCTTCGATGAAATGTAGAAAGAAGCTCTGGGTCAAGTCCTCGGCGTAATTCTCATCGGCCTTGCGGCGCAGAAAGGCGAGCACGGCAGGTCGCCACAGCGCAAACAGTTCGGCAAGCGCCGTCGCCGATTGCGCATCCGCGGGGTCCGCGGCACGTGCGATCAGACTCCAGCGCGTGGTCTCCGGTGTCGCCATGCGTTTCCATCGGCAGGTGAATCCACAACTGGCATCGATTGGGCAGGCCCAAGGAGTGCGACTTTCGCCACCCCACCTTCGCACACCGCCGTGCGTTCCGACGCGGCGCCCATGATTGCGCGTTGCCCGCTGGACCGCCAGACCGCCAGACACCATGCCCCAGGCCTCCCGCCCAAAACCGCCCCGTGTCCTTCACGCACCGCGCGGATCCAAGTTCAGCTGCAAGTGACGAACAGCAGGACCTGATGCAGCAAGAGCTTGCAGGACTTTCATCGGCGATGAACCGGTTGCCCGTCCTCAGCGCACCGGCCAAGCACAAGCTCGGCCGTGTGAGCTTTGCTGATCAGGCTCGAAGCTGAAACTCAAGCAGAGCTCCGACCTTTCAATCTCGAATATGGGTTTCGCCTTGCGCGTAGCGTGAACCCGGCCGTGTTGGATCGAGCGTCCGCTTTGCCGCCTGCTCGAATTGACTTGGATGACCGAAATGGGTCGCAGTGCGACGGTCGCTGTTCGGCCAAAAGCAGCCGGTCGCAAACGGCTCCAAAAAGTCCCGAAGAGGCCGTCTACGAAAGTAGGGTGATGACAGCGCGAATCGATCTCGCAAGATGGACTTCGGCCCTACAGCTCGAAGCCATTGGCGAAAATAGCGTCGGGCGGTGCGGCGACGTTTGCAATAGGCCAGAAGCCGCCGGTGAAAGCAAACACGCCGCCGGTAGAGGGCTGCAACGGATCGGCGTCGGGTTGGCCGATGGTGCCACTGACTGCGAACACGCCGCCGGTCGAGGTGCCGCCACCGTTGTCGATGGTGTAGTGATCGATGGCGAAGCCGGTGCCTTTGGTCAGGTTGGCGTCAGTGACCTGGAGCGCGGCCGCGTCAAAAGTCGAGCGCAGTGCAGTCGCGCCGTCCGCGTCGGCGCGCGTCGGCAAGGAAACGAGCGCGCACATAGAACATAACAGGGCAGCCAAGTCGAGGCGAGGCGACGAGCAAGCAACCTTCCCACGGAAAACGCGCGCTCTCATTGGCAGAACTGCGTACCGCACTTGGCGACCTTGAGCGAGCCGGCCGTGAAGTCGTAGTAGCTGATCACCGGCAACCCGTCGGTGCCGATGTCGATGGAGGTGTATTGGCCCACGTTGTTTGCCGGAGCGTCTACCGTGGTGATCGTCGCCACTCCGGTGCACGCGGCGTTGGTGCACTTCGCCACCTTGAGCGAGTTGGCCGTGTCGT
>JBKJTK010000199.1:0-6113 GCA_046590875.1 Chiayiivirga sp. | reverse complement strand
CCCGCGGTAGACGCCGTCGACGTAGACACCGACCGCCTGCTCGAAGGCATTGTTGTCGCCGGAATTGACCCCGCGCAGGCTCAGCCGGCTGTTGATCGCCAGATCGCCTTGCTGCAGGCCGGGCACCGCTGCGGCCAAGTCTTTCAGGTTGTAGATGCCCTGATCCTTCAGCGCCTCGCCATCGAAAGCGGACACGCTCATCGGCACGTCTTGCAGCACTTCGGATTTCTTGCGCGCGGTGACGACGACTTCGTCCAGCGTCGATGGATCCGGGTTTTCCGCGTTGGCAGCCGAATCCGGCTCGCTGATCGGCAGCGGTTGCGCGATTGCCGCCGCTGGGACGGTCAGCAGGAGCGCCAACAGCGATATCGAGGATTTCATCGTCCGCAAACTCCAGGGCCGTGGGCCGATCTTGCACTGGAAAGTGCCGTCGTAGGCCGTCGGCGGATCGGCATCGGGTGCCGACCCTGCGTTCGGCCGATTTTCATGCGGGAGCAACTACCCACGAAGGTCTGAAATCCCATGCGCCTTTCGCTCGAAGTATATGCCGCCAACGATCGGTGGGATGAAGCGGGCAGAGCCGGTCCAGCCACGGTAACCGACGCCGGCGATGGGCCGTGCGCTTCGCGCGGCACACGCGTACCGCTTTGATCGGGAGCCCGCTTCTCTCTGGACCGGGTTGCCCGCGAAAGCGTTAGGTGTATATTTGTACACCATGAGGACCCCCACCCCCCGTCAACAGGCCGTGCTCGATTTCCTCGCACGACAGTTCGCTACCGGCGGCGGGGCACCGACCCTGGACGAACTTGCCCGGCATTTCGACATTCACATCAATGCCGTGCGCAAGCATCTGGCCGCGCTCGCAAACAAAGGGCTGATCGAGCGTCAGCCGGGGAAGGCACGTGGCATCCGCTTGCCGGGGGCGCGGCGCGCGGCGGCGCTCACGATTCCGCTGGTGGGTCGGGTTGCGGCTGGCGCGCCAATCCTGACCGAAGGACATATCGAGGCGTACTACGCGCTGGATGCTGCCCTGTTCCGGCCGCGGCCGGATTTCCTGCTGCGGGTCGAGGGCCGCAGCATGATCGGCGCCGGGATCGAGCACGGCGACCTGATCGCGGTGCATCGCACGCCAGTGGCCGATCCGGGCCGTATCGTGGTGGCGCGGCTGGAGGGCGAGATCACGGTGAAGCGCCTCGCGCGCGATGACGCGGGCTGGCAGTTGCTGTCGGCCAATCCCGAATTCGCGCCGATCCGGGTCGGGCCGCAGCACGCCGACTTCGCGATCGAAGGCTTGTACGTGGGCGCAATAAAACGCCCATGACCCAGCGCGCATGACCATCCATGAGTCCGAACGCAACCTTGCTGCAAGCCTTGCAGGATCGCCGGCTCTTCCGCGCCGGCCAGCCGCTGGCGCGTGGCCAGGGTGCCACGGCCAGCGGCTTCACGGCGCTGGATGACGTCCTGCCCTGGGGCGGGTTTCCGCGCGGCGCACTGACCGAAATCCTCCTGCCCCAGCCGGGGGTGGGTGAAATCGAGTTGATCGCCTCCGCGTGGAGTCGCATCGGCACGCAGGAACGCCTGGTGTTCGTCGCACCGCCCTGCATTCCCTACGCACCCGCGCTGCGCGCTGCGCACATTCCACTGGCGCGTTTCGCCTGGATCGAAACCTCCGCGGCGCAAGCGCCGTGGGCCGCAGAGCAATGCCTGCGCGCGGGCTGTCTCGGTGCGGTCGCGCTGTGGTTGGCGGGCGGTGACGACCGCACCCTGCGTCGTCTCCAACTCGCGGCCGAGGAAGGTGCCTGCCACGCCTTCGTATTCCGCCCGCTGCGACATGCCGCCAATGCCAGCCCGGCGGCGCTGCGCCTGCAGATCGATCCGGAGCCGGGCGCGCTGCGTCTGCGCGTGCTCAAGTGCCGCGGCGCGGTGGCGTCGGTGCGCGCCCTGCAGCGCGAACGCCGCGCGTGAGGCAGAGCGGCGCATGTTCTGGGCTTGCTGCCATCTGCCGTCGCTGTCGCTGGAAGTGTTCGAGCCGGTTGAGACGCCGCGCGCGATCATCGATGGTCCGGCGCAGCGAACCTTCGTGCATGAAGCGAACGCGGCGGCATGCATCGCGGGCGTGCGCGTCGGACAGACGTTGGCCGCAGCGCGCGCCAGCTGCGCGGAACTCGGCATCCTGCGCCGCGATACCGCCGCCGAAGCCATGCGCCTGCAAACCCTGGCCTTGCACGCCTATAGCCTCAGCAGCCAGATCGTGTTGCGGCCGCCGGATGCGTTGTTGCTGGAAGTCGGCGCCAGCCTGCATCTGTTCGGCGGCTGGCCGGCGATCCGGCAGCGATTGCGCGAATGCATCAAGGCCGAAGGCCATGCCTTGCAGCTGGCACTGGCACCCACGCCGCAAGCGGCGCAGCTGTTTGCGCGCCTGCGAGATGGCGATGCGATGGCATCGATGATGCGGCTCGCGCAGCGTCTGGATGCGGTGACGCTGGTTCAATCGGATCTCTGCGCATCGCATCAGACGATGCTCCATGCCATCGGCGTGCGCACGCTGGGTGAGGCGCGCCGTCTGCCCGCCGCAGCACTCGCCAGGCGCGCCGGCACCGAACTGATCGCGCAGCTGGATCGCCTCTACGGCGACGCGCCCGATCCGCAGTCGCTATGGCAACCGCCGCAAGGCTTTGCGCTGCGCTGCGAGTTCGACTACGGCATCGCAACCTCGCCCGCGCTACGCTTCCCACTGCAACGCCTCACCCGCGAACTGGCACGCCATCTGTGTGCGCGCGATGCAGCAGTGCTGTGCTTCGAACTGCGCTTCGGCCACGAAGGCCAGCCCGCGAGCACGCTGCAAGTCGGCCTGCGCGTACCGCTGCGCCAAGCCGAAGCCTTGTTCGATGCGGCGAGAAACCGGCTCGAACAGCACGCGCTGGACGCGCCCGCGCACTGGCTGGAACTGGTGGCCGAAGATTTGCCTGCTTTCGCCCCGCCTGCCACCGATCTATTCGATGCCGCCACACGTGGTGCCTTGGACTGGAATGCGCTGGTGGAACGATTACGCGCGCGCCTCGGCGACGAGGCGGTGAATGCGGTCGCGCCGTATCCGGATCACCGGCCCGAATACGCCTGGCGCCGCGGTGAACATCGCATCGCAGAGGCGGCGACCAGCGCACTGCCGCCGCGCCCGGCCTGGCTGCTGCCGCAGCCACAACCCCTGCGCGCGCGCATCCTGCACTTCATCGGCGAACCCGAGCGCATCGAAAGCGGTTGGTGGGATGGATGCGACGCGCGCCGCGATTACGCGATTGCCGACCTCGAAAGCGGCCAGCGTGCGTGGGTGTTTCGCGAGTCTGGGAGCGAGGACTCACCCTGGATGGTGCATGGGTGGTTCGGATGAAACCCCTTGGAGAAGGACTCTCCAATACCGTTCGTGCTGAGGTATCGAAGCACGTCTTTCGAAACCTCAGCACGAACGGTTGCTGTAACCCCCAAGGCAGATTGGGGGCGCCTCGATATCGCTATCTGAGACGCGCGCGTCGCAACCTGCGCCGCATGCGCATCGATCCTCCCGCCTACGCCGAACTGCACTGCCTCAGCCATTTCAGCTTCCAGCGCGGAGCTTCCAGCGCGGATGAATTATTCGATCGCGCCAAGCAGCTGGGCTACGCCGCGCTCGCGATCACCGACGAATGCTCACTCGCCGGCGTGGTGCGCGCCTTGCAGGCGAGCGAACGTACCGGACTCAAGCTGATCGTAGGTAGCGAGTTTCGGCTCGAATGCGGGTTGAAGTTCGTGTTGCTCTGCGCCGATCTCGACGGCTATGCCGCGCTCAGCTGTTTGATCACACGCGGGCGCCGCGCCGCACCCAAGGGCGAATACCGCCTGCGGCGCGTCGATGTTGCCGATCTCGCCTGCGCCGGGCTGCTCGCGCTGTGGCTGCCACAGGCGCACCAACGCTGGGACGGTGAACTTTCCTGGCTGCATCAGCAGTTTCCGCAGCGTTGCTGGATTGCCGTCGAGCGCCACCGTTGCCCGGCGCGTGAGCCCACCGTCGCTGACCTCGATGCGCTGTCGCAGCACCACGGTGTCGCCCAAGTCGCCTGCGGCGACGTGCATATGCATCTGCGCCGGCGTCGCGCCTTGCAGGACGCGCTCACCGCGATCCGCTTGCGCCGTCCGGTGGCCGATTGTGGGCTCGAGCTGTTTCCCAACGGCGAACGACATCTGCGTCCGATCGCCGCCCTGGCCGTGCTGCACCCGCGCGCGCAGCTCGACGAAACCCTGCGCATCGCCGAGCGTTGTCGGTTTTCCTTGCGCGAACTGAAGTACCTGTATCCGAAGGAATTGGTGCCGGAGGGACACACGCCCACATCGCATCTGCGCGGGCTGACCGAAGCCGGCGCACGCACGCGCTGGCCCGGCGGGGTAAGCGCCAGCAACCGCGCGCTGATCGAGAAGGAGCTCGAGATCATCGCGTTCAAGCAATACGAAGCCTTCTTTCTCACCGTGCACGACGTGGTCGCGTGGGCGCGCAGCCGGAAAATCCTGTGCCAAGGCCGCGGCTCGGCCGCCAATTCTGTCGTCTGCTATTGCCTGCGCATCACCTCGGTCGCGCCGGAGCAGGTCGGCATGCTGTTCGAGCGTTTCGTATCCAAGGAGCGCGACGAGGCGCCCGATATCGACGTGGACTTCGAGCATGAGCGGCGTGAGGAAGTGATCCAGTACATTTACGGCAAGTACGGACGCGAACGGGCCGCACTCGCCGCCACCGTGATCTGCTATCGCAGTCGTTCCGCCGCGCGCGATCTGGCCCGCGTGCTCGGCTTCGGCGAGGACCAGGTCGAACAGTTGTCCGCGGTGTTCGCCTGGGGCCAGGGCGAGGCACCGCTGGAACTGCGCCTGCGCGAGTGCGGCTTCGACCCGGACTCGCCGGAATTACGCCGCTTCTGCGTGCTGCTGCGCGAGATCAAGGGCGCGCCGCGGCATCTCTCGCAGCATGTGGGCGGTTTCATCATTTCCGATCAACCGCTGTGGCATCTGGTGCCGGTCGAGAATGCGTCGATGGCCGACCGCACCGTGATCCAGTGGGACAAGGACGATCTCGAATATCTCGGCTTGCTCAAGGTCGACTGCCTCGCGCTCGGCATGCTGAGCTGCATCCGCAAGTGCTTCAACTTGATCGAACACCATCGCGGGGTGCGCCACAGTCTGGCGTCGATCCAACCTGAGGACGCGGCCACCTACGAGATGATCCAGCGGGCCGACACCCTCGGCGTGTTCCAGATCGAATCGCGCGCGCAGATGGCGATGCTGCCGCGGCTGAAGCCCGCGAATTACTACGACCTGGTGATCGAGGTCGCGATCGTGCGGCCGGGTCCGATCCAGGGCGACATGGTCCATCCCTATCTGCGCCGGCGTAAAGGCGAGGAAGCGGTCGAGTATCCGTCTGCGGCGGTGCGCAGCGTGCTCGGCCGTACCCTGGGCGTGCCGCTGTTCCAGGAGCAGGTGATGAAGTTGCTGGAAGTGGCCGCCAATTTCACTCCCGGCGAAGCTGATCAACTGCGCCGCTCGATGGCTGCCTGGAAACGCCACGGCGGACTGGAGCATTTTCGCGAACGCATCTTCAGCGGGCTCGCGAAGAACGGCTACAGCGTCGACTATTCCGAGCGTATCTTCGAGCAGATCAAGGGCTTCGGCAGCTACGGCTTTCCCGAGTCGCATGCGGCGAGCTTCGCCTTGCTGGTCTATGTCTCGGCCTGGCTGAAATGCCACGAACCGGCGGCGTTCGCCTGCGCCTTGCTCAATTCGCAACCGATGGGCTTCTACACGCCAGGGCAGATCGTGGCCGACCTTCGTCGCCACGGAGTCGAGGTGCGGCCGGTCGATGTGCTCGCCAGCGATCGGGATTGCACGCTGGAATCCGTGCCAGGCAAAAGTGGCTTCGCGCTGCGCCTGGGCCTGCGGCAAATTGCGGGTTTCGCCCAGGCCGACGCGGAACGCCTGGTGCAGGCGCGGCACGAACGCCGCTTCAGTGATGTGGCCGATCTCGCGCAGCGCGCGCGCCTGGACGCGCGCGCGCGCCGCCTGCTCGCGGCGGCCGGTGCCTTGCGGCCGCTCTCGGG
>JBKJTK010000190.1:0-2799 GCA_046590875.1 Chiayiivirga sp. | reverse complement strand
TCTGCGCTGCGCACCACGCACCAGAACGCGCCCAGCGCCAGCACGCTGCGATTCAGCGCCGAGGTGTCGGCGAAAGCCGGGAATGCCAGCAACACGACCGCCAGCCAGAACGCCAATTGCGCCCCCCGCGGTTGCGCCGAAATCCCGGCGATCACCAGCATTTCCACCGCCAAGATTGCGAAGGCCAGGGTGGCGGTCACGCGTTACGATCTCCCGGGCGGGACGAAAACCACGACGTTGCGGTACTTTGCCTCGGCAAAAGCGATGTCCCGTGTTGCCGGCGACCGCAGGAACTGCGAAGCGGGCTCGCAGCGCGAATGCACCCTGCGTGCAATGCCGCATTCCACGGGTCAGCAAGCACGCTTCAAGTAGCCTTCACTCGCTGCCCGGAATCGCAATCGTCCCCCCCGGGCCTTCGAGCGTGAACGGGATCGATACTAGTTCCATGCCGCGGTTGACCTGCAGCACGAAGTGCAGATGCGGGCCGGTGGAGAAGCCGGTATTTCCCGAGGCGCCGAGGCGCTGGCCGTTGCGGACCCGCTGGCCGGCCGACACCATCACGCTTTCCGGGTGCAGGTGGGCATACACCGCCATAGTGCCGTCGGTATGAACCACGCGAACGTGGTTTGCGCGGCCGCCGAATTTCTCGCGATCCAGTCCGGCGCCTTCGAAGTCGTCCTCGACCTGCATTACTACACCCTCGCGCGCGGCGACCACCGGCGTGCCTTCGTCGGCAGCCAGGTCGATCGCGTAGCGCGATTGCGGATCGTTGTGGCTGAATTCTCCGCCGAAGCCTTGGTCGATGCGCCAGTCGTGGGTGTCCAGCGGCAATCGGTACACCCGCCCATCGGGCTGCGCGCCAGGATCGCCCGGCACCGCGCCGAACTCCAGCGCGAAACTGGCGGGCTTGCCTTCATCGATCGCCTGCAACGTGGCGAGGCTGCGCTCGCTGTCGGCCGGAATCACCACCCGCAACGGCAGTGCCGGGGTGCCGAAAATATTTTCGTTGGAGCTGAAGCGCAGTTCGACTTCGATCGCACCGGCCAGCCGGTTGCTCACTACCGCGCGACGCTCGCGCGCCAATCCTTCCAGTCGCAGCGCCGCGATCTGTTGGCGTTCTGCGCGCACCGCGATGGTCTTGGCCTCGACACCGTTCTCGGGCTTGCGGTCGGTGTAGTGGGTGATGCCGTCCGCGTCGACGATCTTGTAGATCTTCTTGGCGTGCGCGTTCGATATCGCGAGCATCGCGATCATCAGGACGAGCGGCACGAGCGGAAACTGTCGCATGATCGCAGCGCCGCTAGGGCGCACAACTCGCGCGCAAATTCAGCGCGGCGGCGATGTCGCGCCAATCGAACGCGACCACCCCCTGATCGTGGTGCACGGCGTAGAACACGCCGGCCGGGAAGCGTGCGGTCGGCACCGCATGCAGCGCGACACCGTCGGTGAATTGCACCGTGTGGCCGTGAAAGGTGCCGAGATGTTCGAGGCTGCGGCGATCAAAGACATGGAAGCGGTTCGATTCAAGCTGCTGGTCCGTCGCGATCCAGTAGCCGGACCCATCGGCGCAGTCGTACAACGCGAGGCCTTCGGGCTGTCCGCCGAACAGGCCCTGGCCGAGGTCGGTGCCGGTGTAGCGGCCCGCGTGGTCGTAGACACGGATTTCGCCCGGCTCCTGGTCGATGAACTCCTCCGGGATCAGCAAGCGGTCGTGCTGCAGGTCGCCCGCGATGGATTCGATCCAGCGGATCGCGCCGGCTTCCGTGGTATCGCCGAAGCTGCGTTCGAGCACCGCGCCGCTGATGCCGCCGTTGCCCAGCAACACGCGGAAGCGCTTCACCCGCCGATCGAGTTGCGTCAGGGGTGGCAGCGAGTTGTCCGCGTTCTGATAACTGTCGGTGACATCGACCTGCAGTTCCAGTGGTGCGGATTCGCGCAGCCACAGGCCATAGGGCTTGTCGAGATCCTCTGCGCCGAAGCTGCCGACCGGCGAAAAGTCCGGCAGCGAGAGCACTTGCACCCGGTGATTGTCGCGCTCCACCACGAACACCTGGTCGCCAAACACCGCGATGCCGTTGGGCCGCGCGAACTGGCCAGGTGCCGCGCCGAGCGTGCCGATGCTGCGCAGCGTGGCGCCGGAGTCGCCGTCGAATACGATCAAACGGCCGCTGTCCTTGGCGGTGGCGATCAGCCAGGTGCCGCCTTCGGGCGTCGTCCAAGTGGCGATCGAATCGATGTTGTCTACCGGGCTCAGGGCCGTTACGAAGGTTTCTGTAACCAGCGTCGCCGCCACGCCATCACCGGCGTTTCCCTTCGGTGTGGTTAGTACCGGTTCGCGTCCCGCGCAAGCGGACAGGGCCAAGGTCAGCACGAGGACGTTGAGGCGACGAATCATGGGAGAAGGCTCGAACGGCGGAGAGTTGGACGGCTGGGCAGTGTAGCGACGTAGCCGACGAGGCGACAGCGCAGGGATGGCGGAGCACGCAGAAGTTCGCGTGCGGCCGTGCGCTGTCAGGTTTGCGGCGCGACGGCGTATGTCGTGGGTAGAAGATGCCGCGTTCGGCATCGAGACCTCGCCATGTCTGCCTTGCTCCGCCTCTGCATCGTCGTACTGGCGCCTCTCGCCTCTCTGCCGGCCCGGGCCGCGACGTTTCTGGTCGACACCAGCAGCAACGACCCCGCGCAACAGATCTGCGACGCCGACAGCAGCAACGCCGATTGCTCGCTACGCGGGGCGATCCTGTTGGCCAACGCCAGCCCGGGCCCGCACACGATCGCATTCGCCCTGCCGGTCACCGA
>JBKJTK010000032.1:0-6735 GCA_046590875.1 Chiayiivirga sp. | reverse complement strand
ACTGGCGGCGACGGCGTCGAAATCGCCGGAGTAGATCGTGAGCTGCGTATCGGCGGCGGATGCATTCATGGCAAGGGCGAGCAAAGTGGCGGAAGTGAGAGCGTGCTTGGTCATGGTCGAGTCCATCCTCGGCGAAGGGATATCATAGACGCATGAAAGCACATCACTACTGGTTGCTGCTGTGGTGCCTGGGCATCCTGCCAGCCGGAGTTCAGGCAGACGAGAAAACTCCCGTCGAGTTTCGCGACGCGTGGATACGCGCTGCGCCGCCGTCGAGTCCGGTGCTGGCCGGATACGTCGCGGTGGTCAACCGGAGTCGGCGCGAAATGACGATCGCGCGAACGGAATCGCCGGAATTCGGCGCGGTGGAATTGCACGAGATGAAGATGGTCGACGGCGTGATGCGGATGCGGCCTTTGCCGCAACAGCCGATCGCACCGGGATCGACCCTTGAGCTGGCGCCGGGCGGAACCCATTTGATGTTGTTCCGGCCCGTGCGCGAGCTGCATCCAGGTGATCACGCCGAGATTGTCTTTGTGTTGGCGGATGGCGACCGTCGCTCAGTCGAGTTCGAAGTGCGACCGGCGGCAGTCGGTAAACGCTGAGTCCGCGTCAGACTGAATTGGCCCTCACTATATCGTCGTCATCCCCGCGACTGTAAGTGAAGCGGGCGAACAGCAAAGCCGGCCCGGAGGGCGAGCGCGCAGCGCGAGAGAAGCGGGGACCCAGCGACTTGCGATCTGCACGGGTTCAACGAGGCGCTGGGTTCCCGCTTTCGCGGGAACGACGCGAGGACCCAATGCTGTTCACTTAAGCCGTTCGTGGTGAGGTATCGAACCACAACAGCCCGAAACTTCAAGGCTGTGCCCTTCGATACCTCAGAGCCTGCCCCGGACTCGATCCGGGGGCGAACGGAATTCAGAGGGCGTAACCAAACAGTATTGCGTGAGCCGGTTACGCCGCTGACCGTCGCCGTGCCTCGGCACGCGGAGCGACCAGCACTTTCGACAGAAACCGTCCGGTATGCGATCCGGGCGTGGCGGCGATTTCTTCCGGTGTGCCGGTGGCGAGGATGCGGCCTCCGCGATGACCGCCTTCGGGGCCGAGATCGACGACCCAGTCCGCGGTCTTGATCACGTCAAGATTGTGTTCGATCACCACGACGGTGTTGCCATCGTCGCGCAGCTTGTGCAGCACGCCGAGTAGTTGCTCGATGTCGTGGAAGTGCAGGCCGGTGGTGGGCTCATCCAGGATGTAGAGCGTGCGCCCGGTGTCGCGGCGCGACAGTTCTTTCGAAAGTTTGACGCGCTGCGCTTCGCCACCGGAAAGCGTAGTCGCGGGCTGGCCGAGCTTGATGTAGGTGAGGCCCACGTGCATCAGGGTTTCGAGTTTGCGGGCAATCACCGGCACCGGCTCGAACAGCTTGAGTGCGTCCTCGACGGTCATCTCCAGCACATCGCGGATGGTGTGGCCTTTGTAGGTAATTTCCAGCGTTTCGCGGTTGTAGCGCTTGCCGTGGCAGACATCGCATGGCACGTAAACGTCGGGCAAGAAGTGCATCTCGACCTTGATCAGGCCATCCCCTTGGCAGGCTTCGCAGCGCCCGCCACGCACGTTGAAGCTGAAGCGCCCCGCGTTGTAACCGCGCGCGCGCGCTTCGGGCACCTGCGAAAACAATTCGCGCAGCGGCGTGAACAGGCCCGTGTAAGTGGCCGGATTCGAGCGTGGCGTGCGGCCAATCGGGGATTGGTCGATCTCGACGACTTTGTCGAACAGATCGAGGCCTTCGACTTCGCGATACGGCGCCGGTTTCTCGGAAGCGCCGTTGAGTTCTGCAGCGACGATGCGATAGAGCGTGTCGTTGATGAGCGTGGATTTTCCCGACCCCGAAACGCCGGTGATACAGACGAACAATCCCGCGGGGATGTCGAGATCGACGTTTTGCAGGTTGTTGCCTGACGCGCCCCGCAGTCGCAGCACGCGCGCGGGATCGGCGGCGTTACGCTTCTTCGGCATCGCAATGCGGCGCTTGCCCGACATGAACTGTCCGGTCAGGGAACGCGGACTTCGCATGATGTCCTTCAGCTTGCCCTGCGCCACCACTTCGCCGCCGTGCACGCCCGCGTACGGACCGATGTCGACGATGTGATCGGCGAGGCGGATCGCATCCTCGTCGTGCTCCACCACGATCACGGTATTGCCAAGGTCCCGCAGGCGGGTGAGGGTGCCGAGCAGGCGCTCATTGTCGCGTTGGTGCAGGCCGATGGAGGGTTCATCGAGCACATACATCACGCCCACCAGGCCGGCGCCGATCTGCGAAGCAAGCCGTATGCGCTGCGCCTCGCCGCCGGAGAGCGAATCCGCCTGGCGGTCGAGCGTAAGGTAATCCAGACCGACATCCACCAGGAAACGCAGGCGTTCGCGGATCTCCTTCACGATCTTGGTGGCGATCTCGCCGCGCCAGCCGGCCAGGTGCAAACCCTGGAAGAACAACATGGTCTCGTCGATCGGCAGCGCGGCGATCGCAGGCAAGTTGCGTTCGGCCACGAACACGTGGCGCGCCGCCTTGTTCAAGCGCTGGCCGCTGCATTCGGGGCAGGGTCGGTTGCTGATGAACTTCGCCAGTTCCTCGCGCACCATCGGCGATTCGGTTTCGCGGTAGCGCCGTTCGAGATTCGGCACGATGCCCTCGAAACGATGCTTGCGTTGGGTCTTGGTGCCGCTTTCCGTGAGGTAATTGAAGGTGAGCACGTCGTCCCCGCTGCCGAAGAGCACGGCGTGGCGGATTGCTTCCGGCAGTTGCTCCCAGCGCGCATCCACATCGAACTTGTAGTGCTTGGACAACGACAGGATGAGCTGGAAATAGTAGGCATTGCGCCGGTCCCAGCCGCGTACCGCGCCAGCCGCGAGGCTGAGTTCCGGATGCACCACGACGCGCGACGGATCAAAATACTGCGACACGCCCAACCCATCGCAACTGCCACAGGCACCCATCGGCGAATTGAACGAGAACAGCCGCGGTTCGAGCTCGGGCAGGGAGTAATCGCAGACCGGGCAGCTGAACTTGGAGGAGAACAGGAGTTCGGCCTCCTTCGCATCATCCATATTCACCACACGCACCAGGCCTTCACCCAGTCGCAGCGCGGTCTCGAAGGATTCGGCCAGACGCTGCTTGAGATCGGCTTTCGGACGGAAGCGGTCGATCACCGCTTCGATCGTGTGCTTGAGACGCAATCCCAGCGGCGGAATCTGCTCGAGTTCGTACAACGTGCCGTCCACGCGCGCCCGCACCAGACCTTGCGCGCGCAGCTGATCCAGCACTTGCAAGTGCTCGCCCTTGCGCTCGCGCACCACGGGCGCCAGCAGCATGTAGCGGTGCTCGGGATTCAATGCCAGTGTGGCGTCGACCATCTGGCTGACCGTCTGCGCTTCCAGCGCGTGCTCGTGATCCGGGCAGCGCGGCGTGCCGACGCGGGCGTATAGCAGGCGCAGATAGTCGTGGATTTCGGTGATGGTGCCCACGGTCGAGCGCGGGTTGTGCGAGGTTGATTTCTGTTCGATGGAAATCGCGGGCGAAAGGCCTTCGATGTGATCGACGTCGGGCTTCTCCATCACGCTCAGGAATTGGCGTGCATAAGACGACAGCGACTCGACATAGCGGCGCTGGCCCTCGGCATAGATGGTGTCGAAGGCGAGCGAGGACTTGCCCGATCCCGACAGGCCGGTGATCACGATCAAA
The DNA here is from genome assembly GCA_046590875.1 of Chiayiivirga sp. Taxonomy (GTDB): domain Bacteria; phylum Pseudomonadota; class Gammaproteobacteria; order Xanthomonadales; family Xanthomonadaceae; genus JALCLA01. The sequence continues at coordinate 2,996 of JBKJTK010000032.1, read as the reverse complement.
CTGTCGCGCGGCAGGTCGAGATCGATGTTCTTCAGGTTGTGGGTGCGCGCGCCGCGGATGCGAATCGTGTCCATGCCAGACATCCGGAATTCAATTAGACAGTTTAGCAGCGGGCTAAATGGGGCCAAAGACCGCCTATTGCCAGCGTGGTGGCAGCAGTGATGGCGCGATCAGCCGATCCCCTGCGATGAATGGCGACGGCGTCTCGGGTGGTGAGTGCGGGCCATGACCTGGCCTCGATCGTGAATCCCCACAATCGCTCGAAGAATCATGGGTGTCCACCATTGCCCCTGCGCTTAAAGCGTTCGCAAGTGCACTCGACCCCTGATTTGGAGGAGACGGACCAGCTTCCCCCACTTGTCTGTCGGGCACCGGAAGCAAGCGCAACCGGCCAAGCGCGGACGCTCAGCTCAAGGTCGGCCGACTGAGTGATGTGATACTTCTTTGTCCACGGGTGCACCCGTGATGCCGCCGGAGGACTCGGCTGGCCCCCGCGTCTGGTTTTCCACGTTGAAGGAAGAGAACTACCGACGAGCCGTTGATGCTCCGCGTGTACCCGCGGGGGTGACCGAATTTTTCAACACGGATTCAATCCATGAAACTGACGTTTTCATTGCTGCTTGCCTGCTTGCCTCTGACCGCTTTGGCGCAGGCCGACACGAGTTTCACTTACCAGGGCGAACTCAAAGTGCAGGGCGCGCTCGCCTCTGGCGAGTTCGACCTGCAGGCCTGCGCTTACTCGGCGCCTTCGGCCGGCAGTGTGCTGGCGTGCTCTGCGATCATCGAAAACCTGCCGGTCGCCGACGGGCGCTTCACTATCGCGCTCGATTTCGGCGCAGTGTTCGACGGCTCGTTGCGCTACCTCGAAATGCGCGTTCGCCGCGGCAACGAGGCGACGCCGCTCGTGCCGCTGCAACCCCGCCAGCTTCTGCGCGCGACGCCGCTGGCTCAATACGCGTCGCGCGCGCCGTTCTTGGGGATCACTGGGGTGCCACCCTCGCTACTCGACGGCGATGACATTGGCGTGACTCAGATCGTCGCCGGCGCGGGACTCAGCGGCGGCTCGATCACCTCGAGCGGCACACTGGCGATCGCGCCCGGGGGTGTCGCCGCGGCGATGCTCGCGCCGAACGCGATCGGCAGCGCGCAGATAGACCCAGCTCAAGTGCAGGCCCGTATTTCGGGCACGTGCGCCACGGGGGAATACTTCCGGGGCTTTGCCGCCAGCGGCGCGCCGCAATGCGCTCTGCTGCCAGTGACTTTCGACCGCATCGTGGACGCTACGCTCGATTACGGCCGGTATGCGCGACTCGTGCTGCGTGCCGATGGCCGTCCCTTCCTGGTCTATCACGAGCAGGGCACCGGCACGGTGCGGATCTACGATTGCGCTGATGCAGTCTGCAGCAACGGAACGGCGCGCAGCATTGCGAGCGTGGGCGACTCCGGCGAGGGCATCGCGCTGGTGCTGCGCACCGACGGAAGGCCGCTAATCGCCTACATAGAAGCCACCGCCGATTCGCTACACGTGTATTCCTGTAACGACGCGTCCTGCACCTCCGGAACGGCGACCACACTCGAAGCCCCGGTGATCGCCGGCGTGATCGACATGGCCCTGCGCACCGACGGGCGTGCGGTTCTGGTCTACCGTGACGGTGTCACCGTCCTGATGCGAACCTGGCACTGTGCCAATGTGGATTGCACCTCGGGATCACCGCAAGCAAATCCCCTCTCGCCGACCGGGGTTGCGATCGCCATACGCCCCGATGGCCGACCTCTGCTCGCCGCGGGCGGCAACGGAGGCTCTGCCGATTCGCCACGCTTCTGGGATTGCGCCGATGCCATGTGCACCAGCGGCACGTTGCGCCCCACCACTGGCGTGGCCTTCCAGGAAGTCAAGGGAATGCGCCTGCGCGCCGACGGCCGCGCCTTGTTGCTCACCGGTGTCCTGGGCGGCTCGCCAAGCATCGTGGCGTGCGGAGATGTCAATTGCAGCAGCGCCCCGGGCGCACCCATCTCGGGTTGTGACTCGCCCGTCGACTCCGACCTGGCGCTGCGGCAGGACAGTACGGCAGTGATCGCTTGTGCTTCCGGCACGGGCGGCGCCTATGCGCTGATGCTGCACGATTGCGCCACTAATAGTTGTTCAAGCGGATCGACACGCCAGCTATTGGCGGCGGGGCGCGCGGGGCGCGCCGTGGCCGTGGCGATCCGCGACGATGACCGCCCGGTAATCGCCTACTACGACGAGACTAACGGGGACGTCGGCGTCTATGTCTGCTCGACGCCCGGCTGCCCCTGACCCAACTCGGGCGGTGACCCGGAAACCGCGTAGAACAGCGTGCCCGATGGCCCGCCACAAGGGGGAACGGTGGAAAACCGAAAGCGCAGCGAACGTGGAAATCGTTGACGCAGCATGACCGAGAGGCGAAGGACCGCGACCACGAGATCAGAGCCGCGTACGCGAGCCGCGCCTACACCCTGGCGCAGATCGGCGAGCATTTCGAACTGCACTACGCGACCGTGAGCCGCATCGCGCGCGAAGTGTGATGTGGCAAAACAAGACCCGTTGCTAGTGTGACCCGTTGCTAGTGCCCGTTGCTATGTGCGCAGAACTAAGGATCGAGCGAAGTTAGGGCGGCATCGCTCCCTTCATCGGATTTCAACGGCTTGCGAGCGATCGCAGGCCAATTTTGTTGGGGCGGTCACTCTCGACTTTTAGTTTCCCTCCAGGGAGAGTCGCCCCACCAATTGTGACGCAGTGCAACAAACGGGTAGACTGCGCGCCCGCGGCCGGCTCGATCGGCCACGTGATAGTGGGACAAGACGGGTCGCTGCCGGCGGTTTGATCGAATCCCTCCCCAATTTCCGAGTAACTCCAGTTCGGTGCCCCTGCAATCAGGGCGTCGGTCGTCCCTGTCATGGGCGGCGTGATCAGCGTTGCAAATTCTGCTTAGGGGAAAACCGATGTTGAAGCTCTCGACCGCGCGCCGCGCGGC
>JBKJTK010000394.1:0-3262 GCA_046590875.1 Chiayiivirga sp. | reverse complement strand
GTCGTTGCCGATGCATCGCAGCAAAGGCGTGCTCGACGGCAGCGACATCGCGAACCGGGGCATCGTGGTGGTTGCGGCTGGAGCGATCCATGCCGATACCGATAGCGACGGGGTACTCGATGCGGGCGAGGGCATCACGTACCACTACACGGTGCTGAATGTGGGGCAGTCCAGTCTCTCGGCGCTTGCGTTGACTGACAGTATCGGTGCGGTCACTTGCCCGCAGTCCACGTTGGTGTCGGGTGCGCACATGATCTGCACCCGCAACTACGTGGTGACTGCCGCCGACCAGACCGCCGGCGCGATCGGGAACCAGGTCGAGGTGACAGGTCTCGACGTCGCCAGCCGACCGGTGCAGGCGGCAGACGTCGTTTTGTCCCAGAACCTCGGAGGCCGGGCCGGCATCCGTGTGTTCAAAAGCCCGGACGTGCTGCAGGACGTCGACGCAAGCAATTCGGTGACCGCCGGAGATGTGTTGCGGTACACCTTCGTGATCAAGAACAGCAATGCCGAAACCTTGGGAACGGTGGGGCTGTCCGAACCCGATCCGACCCGCATCGACACCCCGATCATTTGTACTGCCACCAGTCTGGCAGGCGCGCCGTTCGGCGCGAATGGCTCGGGGACGCTGAGTGCGAGCGATGTGGTGACGTGCACCGCAAACTATACGGTCCGCAGCGCGGACGTGACCGCGGGTGAGATCAACAACCTCGTGGAAGTGAGTGCGCTGGCGCCGGTTGCCGGACAAGTGCAGGGGACGGGTTCGTCCCTGGTGGTGATACCGCTGGTGCAGGCTGACCTGGGCGTGCTGAAGGTGGGACCGGCGACGATTGATCGTGGTCAAAACCTGACCTTCAGCATACGTGTCGAGAATCGCGGTCCGAACGCGGCCATCAACGCACGCCTGACCGATCCGACGCCGACGGGTCTGGTGTTCGTCTCGACTTCCGGCGCGTGCAGTGGTCCGTTCCCATGCGCGTTGGGCAACATGGCGAATGGTGAAGTGCGCAACCTGACCGTGACCTACTTCGTGCCGACGGACTATGCCGGACCGAACATGATCGTGAACACGGTGAATGTGCTGAGCGACTCATTGGATCCGACGCCGGGGGATTCGTCTTCGTCCAGCAGCGTCCTGGTGTCGTCGGGCGTGCCGACTTACACCGCGCCGGCGATCATTTCGATCGATGCACGCTGGGCGATGCTGATGCTCGCGGGTCTGGTGATGCTTATCGCGAGCCGCCGCATCGAGCGGTGACGCGGCGCGCGGCAATTGTCATGGAACACGACGGCGCCTTCGGGCGCCGTCCTCGTTTTGGGGCATCGATCAATCTGCCAGTCGCAAGGGCACGGCTCGGTCGACGCCAATCGGCTATCCTTCGACCGCTCGGGTCGCTACCAGTCGGCCCATCCTCGCCGGCCGCAGTCGTACCTTACGCCTGTCGCCACTCCCCACATTCAAGTGGGTCGTTTTCCGGAGTGTCCGATGAGTCTTCCCCAACCGCCGCAACTGACCTTCCGCGCCGTCGCACTATCCATCGTGCTGGCGATGATCCTGGCCGCGGCCAATACCTATCTCGGTCTGTTCGCTGGCATGACGATCGCATCGGCGATTCCCGCCGCCGTGGTGTCGATGGGCGTGCTGCGGCTGTTCGGCGGCGGACACATCCTCGAGAACAACATTGTTCAGACCGGCGCCTCGGCCGGTTCATCAATCGCGTCGGGTGTGATCTTCACGGTGCCCGCGCTGGTGATCCTCGGTTACTGGGACACATTTGAGTACAGCTGGGTGCTCGCGATCGCGGGCCTCGGCGGGTTGCTCGGCGTTTTGTTCTCTGTGCCGCTGCGGCGTTCGCTGATCGTGGAGCAGAACCTCGCGTTCCCGGAAGGCAAGGCTGCCGCCGAAGTGCTGAAGACCGGCGAAAACCCCGCGGCGGGCCTTAAGCTGCTTGGTGGAGCAGCGCTGCTTGGCGGTTTCGGCAAGCTCGCCGCCGCCAGCGGCCTGCGCCTTTTCCCGGATACCGCGGCCGCGGCGGCATGGGCCGGCAAGGGCATCGCTTACTTCGGTACCAACCTTTCGCCGGCGCTGTTCGGCGTCGGCTACATCGTTGGGCTGAACATCGGCATCGTCGTGCTCGCCGGCAGCATCATCGGCTGGAACATCGCGATGCCAATCTACAGCTCGTTCCTGCTCGATGGCAATCCGGCACTCGCTTCACAGATCGCCGGCGCAGACGCGGAAACCGCCGCCTATGCGATCTGGTCGGCGCAGATTCGCTACCTCGGTGTGGGCGCGATGCTGATTGGCGGCGTCTGGACCATCTTCTCGCTGCGCAACTCCCTGCTGTCGGGCGTGAAGAGCGGGCTGGCTGTCGCGCGAGCCGGCCGTAGCGGCGCGGTTACGCCAGAGACCGACAAGGACTTGCCGATGAAGTACATCATCATCGGGCTAGTGCTTTTCACGCTGCCCCTGCTGGCGCTGTACCAGAACATCGTGGGTGACTGGGGCGTCAGCATCCCGATGACGGTGATCATGATCGTCGCGGGCTTCTTGTTCGTGTCGGTGTCGGCCTACATGGCCGGCGTGGTCGGCTCGAGCAACAACCCGGTGTCCGGTATCACGATCTGCACGATCCTGTTTGCGGCGCTGGTGCTGATCGTGCTGATGGGGCCCGACGCACCTCTGGGGCCGGTGGCCGCGATCATGATCGGCTCCGTGGTGTGCTGCGCAGCCTGCATTGGCGGCGACAACCTGCAGGACTTGAAGGCTGGCCACATCGTCGGTGCCACGCCCTGGAAGCAGCAGGTGATGCTCGCGGTCGGCGCTATCTCTTCGGCGCTGGTGATGGCGCCGGTGCTGACGCTGCTGGCCAAGGCCTACGGCATTGGCGTACCGACGGAGCTGCACCCCAACCCGTTGCCGGCGCCGCAGGCGAACCTGATGGCCTCAATCGCCAAGGGCATGTTCGGCGGCGAACTGCCATGGACGACAATCGCGGTCGGAGCGGGAATCGGCGCCGTGATCATCGTATTCGATGCTTGGCTCAAGGCCTCGGGTAAGAAATTCCGCGTTCCGGTGCTGGCCTGCGCGATTGGGATCTACTTGCCGATCGAACTGATGGTGCCGATCTTCCTGGGTGGTCTGGTGTCGTACGTGGTCGAGCGTCGCAGCGGTGTGGACCGGAACAACGAGGAAGCGGTCGCGAAGGTGCACCAGCGCGGCACGCTGTTCGCGGCCGGCTTGATCACGGGCGAGGCACTG
>JBKJTK010000389.1:0-2558 GCA_046590875.1 Chiayiivirga sp. | reverse complement strand
GTACTGGCTTGCCGCTAGAATCCGCGTCTCACTGCTGCGGGGTGGAGCAGTCTGGCAGCTCGTCGGGCTCATAACCCGAAGGTCGCAGGTTCAAATCCTGCCCCCGCTACCAGTTTCGGTAACGAAAGAGCCTCCACGGAGGCTCTTTCGTTTAACGGCTTCGGCGCGGTGCATTTGGTTGCGCCACGTCGCCGGGAAATTCCATCGAAACTTGGAAGTAACCGGAAGGGGCCTCGTGCCCCTTTTTGTTTTGCTGCACAGGGATGTGCGAATGCCGCGAGCGCAGGATGCGCAGGAGCGGCGAGTCGAAGAAGTCAAGAAAGAATGTCGCAGAAACAACTCGAAATCGAAACGCTGCTGACACCCGCGATCAATGCGCTGGGGCTGGAACTGCTGGGCGCCGAATACAGCGCCGGTAGTTCGAGCGCGTTGCTGCGAATTTACATCGATGTGCGGGATCGGCCGGTCAACGTGGACGACTGTGAGCGCGTCAGTCGCGAAGTCAGCGCCTTGCTCGACGTGCACGACCCGATCGACAGCCACTACACCTTGGAAGTGTCGTCGCCTGGCATCGAGCGACCGTTGTTCCGGCCCGAGCACTACGCGCGTTTCATCGGCGAGCAGGCCAAGGTTACGGTCGATCTTCCGATCGATGGACGTCGTCGTTTCCAGGGCGCAATCCGGCGCGTGGAAGGCGACGAGATCGTGCTGGAACAAGACGGACGCGAGGTGCGTATCCCGCACGCGAACGTCAGCAAGGGCAGGTTGGCGCGCGCATTCGAGGCGCCGGCCAAGCCAGGCAAGGTTCCGAAAAAGAAGTCCCTTTCAAACCCCGAATCGAAGTCGGATGTCGCTGCGGCGACCTCGGACAAGAAGAAATCCTGAAACGTTTGATGCGAGCGGCAAGCCGCCCGACGGAGCCAGTGAGATGAGCAAGGAATTGTTGTTGGTGGTGGATGCGGTCGCGAACGAGAAGGGCGTCGCACGCGACGTTATTTTCGATGCGATGGAAGCGGCGCTGGCCTCGGCGGCGAAGAAGCGCTACCACGATCAGGACGTGTCGATGCGGGTGTCGATCAACCGGGTCAACGGCAATTACGAGACCTTCCGGCGCTGGGAAGTCATCGCCGACGACATCGAGATGGAGTCGCCCGAGCGCATGACCCGAATGATGGATGCGGTCGATGTGAATCCCGATGCCCAGCTCGGCGAATTCATCGAAGAACCGGTCGACAACGCCGAGTTCGGCCGTATCGCCGCCCAGGCGGCGAAGCAGGTGATCGTGCAGCGGGTGCGCGAAGCCGAGCGCGCCCAGGTCGTCGATGCCTACAAGGATCGCGTCGGCGAATTGCTGACGGGTGTGGTCAAGCGCGTCGAGCGTGGCAGCATCTACGTGGATCTCGGAGGCAACGCCGAGGCTTATATCCCGAAGGACAAGGCGATCCCGCGCGACGTGGTGCGCCCGGGCGACCGCATCCGTGGTTACCTCTACGATGTGCGCGCTGAATTGCGCGGGCCGCAGCTCTTCATCTCGCGTACCGCGCCCGAGTTCATGATGGAGTTGTTCAAGCTCGAAGTGCCGGAAGTCGGCCAGGGACTGGTTGAGATCAAGGCCGCGGCGCGTGATCCGGGTGATCGCGCCAAGATCGCGGTGATCGCGCACGACCACCGCACCGATCCGATCGGCGCCTGTATCGGAATGCGCGGTTCACGCGTGCAGGCGGTGTCCAACGAACTCAACGGCGAACGCATCGACATCGTGCTGTGGGGCGAGAATCCCGCGCAGTTCGTCATCAACGCGATGGCGCCAGCGGAAGTGCAGTCGATCATCGTCGACGAAGAAAAGCACTCGATGGACATCGCCGTGGCCGAGGACAAGCTCGCGCAGGCGATCGGCAAGGGCGGCCAGAACGTTCGTCTGGCCAGCAAGCTCAGCGGCTGGCAGCTCAACGTGATGACGCAGGCCCAGGTGTCGGCCAAGAGCGAAGGCGAGCAGGCCACTGCGCGTGCGCTGTTCGTCGAGAAGCTTGAAGTCGACGAGGAAATCGCCAGCATCCTGGTTGGCGAAGGCTTCACCACGCTCGAGGAAATCGCCTACGTGCCGGCGGCCGAATTGCTGGCGGTCGAAGGCTTCGATGAGGACATCGTTGAGGAATTGCGCGCACGCGCACGCGATGCCCTGCTCAACGACGCGCTAGCGGTGGAGGAGGAAGTTGACGAGCACCGGCCGTCCGAAGATCTGCTGGCGCTGGAAGGCATGGATGACGAGACCGCGTTCGCGCTCGCCGGCCATGGCATCCACACCGTCGATGATCTGGGGGAGCTGGCTGCCGATGAGCTTGTCGAGTTCGAAATCGAGGGGCTTGATGCCGAGCGCGCCGCGGCTTTGATCCTCTCGGCACGTGCGGAAGAAATCGCACGTCTGGAACGCGAGGGCTGAGGCAGGCTGCCTTGCCCAGACAAGTCGAGACTACAATGAACAGTTGATTTTCATGCGCAGGCTTTGAGCCACGCCACAGGATAAAGATCCAAATGTCGCAACAAACCACGATCCGCAA
>JBKJTK010000075.1:0-5739 GCA_046590875.1 Chiayiivirga sp. | reverse complement strand
GCGATCCTTGCGGAACTCCGCCTTGTGTAGCGCGACGGCCGTATCCCATACCGCCACGGAAGGGCCGGCATAGGTTCGGTTTGCGAACGCAAATATGCCGACGCCTTGATCGGGCAGGAGCATCACGTGCGATCCGTAGCCAGGGTAGCCGCCGCTATGGCTGAGCGTGAATCCCAAGTCGCAGTCGACCGCCACATTCATGCCCATGCCGTAAGTCGCCGCTTGTCGGCACGCGTCTGCTCCCGAATGCCCGGGTCGCAGCCGCGATTGAGGAAAGTTCGAACCTTGTGCCAGCTCGCGTATCGTTGCCCGCTTTACCGGTCCCGCGTCTGCGTCGTCGCGCGGCGGCCAAGCCGACAGCAGATACACCACCCATTTTGCATAGTCGTTCGCGCTGGTCTGGATGCCTCCCATGGCGCCAAACGCACCGTGTGCCATCGTTGGCTCCAACCGCCATGCGTCGTCCTCCCAGCGGTAGCCGAGCGCCCGACGCTCGCGCGGAGCGGCATCGACAACGAATCCAGAGGATTCCATACCGAGTGGGCGCAGCAGGGAAGCAGCTATTGAATCCGCGTACGGATCGCCCGACACATTGGTGATGATGCGTCCGAGCAGTGCGTAACCCAGGTTCGAGTACTCCATCCGGGTCGCAGGAGGACTGGTGAATGGCACACCCTCACGCAGCAGTCGCGAAAATTCGGGTTCCGGCAGCGGCGTCTGTCGGTCGCCCCAGGGATCATCCGTGACGAATCCCGCGGTGTGGTTCAGGAGGTCGCGCACCCGAATCCGCGGAGAGTCCTGGGTCGGGGATTTCCAGTCGCGCATCTCGGGAACGTATGCCTCTGCAAGCGCGTCAAGCTGGAGCTTGCCTTCGTCGCGTAGCTTCAGGACCGTGAGTGCGGTGAAGGCCTTTGTCATCGAAGCAATTCGAAACAACGTCTCTGGCGTCACCGGGCGCTTTGATTTCAGGTCCTGGACGCCCAGGCCACGAACGTAGACGAGCCGACCATCTGCGACGATTCCATAGACGAGGCCGGGGACGTGGTTGTCGAGTGCGTAGTCGGCGAAGATTTCGTCGACCTTTGCGAACAACAACGATTCACTGTTCGCGGAGATCGTCGGTGCATCCGATGCACGTGCGCTCGGAGAATAATTCAGAACGGTCGATGCGGCAGCGAGGACGATTCCGAAAACGCGAGCGAAGCAGGCGAAATAAACCGGATCGAAATGGCGGCCATTAGCCGCACTATGATTCTTCATATTGCCTCACGCGTGGCTGCCGATAGGGGAGCGCAAATCGATCGCTGATCCGGCAGGCAGGCAAGCCAGACAAGCCAGCTCGTGATGGAGACGCGCGAGCGGGTATCGCAGCCTCAATTGGTCACTGACCCTCAGCTTCGAGCTTCGCAACGATATGTGGTGCGATGGCCTCGAGGTATGGCATTTGGGTGGATGGTTCCTGGCACCTTGCCACGTCGTAGTGGCACAGCGAACCAAACGGTTCGCCGTTAGAGCGTATGAGCAAGACACCACAATAGGAGACCACCGGGCCGGCAGTCTTGACCGGGGAAGGGGCATCCTCCGTGCGACCGAAAGCGACCTTGCGTTCATGGCGGAGAATTACGCAATACGCTTCCTCAAGCGAGACATCGCCGCCCTTCGTAACTTCCTGGTCGAAAGCATCGACCAAGTACAGATTCTTGAGGACATCGGGCGTGTATTTGTAGATGCCGGTGTAACGATGCGGCGCACGACCGTTGAGGAGCCGCAGCGCGGGAAGCACGCCATGCTCCTCAAGAACATGACGGATCTTGGCAACCGGATCGACGTCAATTGCGCTCGAACTCAAGCCTGCACGATACGATTGCATGGTCAGATTCTCAATATCCACTAAGGCGCAGCTGATCCGTTACCGACGTTGTTATGAACGCGTAGGTCGGATCACTGCTCATGACAAATGATGCCGGGGAGAATGAATCACGTAGTACCGCACGGTGACGAATTGGACAAGTGGAATCAAGGAATCATCAATTTTGGGGCAAAACGACGTGGTAAGCGGCCTCCGGCCGCCAGCGTTCGGTTCCTCTTGTAATGACTCCCCGCAGGTCTGCTTGACTGATCGAATGGACTCGTCCCGCGTCGCCAAACGGCTTCGATGACCCAGACTGAAGGAGCAATCCTTCGGCACACAGGATCACGAGAGGAGTCCACCCATGCATGCTACGACTGTTGCAATCGACTTGGCAAAAGACGTGTTCGAGCGGGCGTTTGCCCATGCCGGGCACCGGGTACTGGAGCGAAAGCGGCTGACGGGCAAGGCGTTCGCTCGCGCTAGAGAGGCGCGAGCCATTGCACATCGTTCTGGAGCCTGTGGTTGGGCGCAATGCTGCGCGCGTCGCTTCGTGCGCATGGGTCATCGCGTCGATCTGCTTCCGGCACACCAGGTGCGGCCCTGCGTGCTCAAGTGGAGAACGGAGCGCGTACGGAGAAAGTATGAGAAAGGGGTCAGGGCAGAATGGCACTGACTTTAGCTTTTTCGGATGCCCCTTCTTCCTCGCTTTCTCGCGCCCGAGCCGCCGCCGCACGGTCAGTCCGGAGAAAGGGGTGAGGCCTTGCAATGCAACATTCTCCGGGCTCATGCGTGATAAAGAGCGCGGCGCAGGACTAGCATTGATGCAGCAAATGCTAACGTTCTCGGCCTGACCCCTGCGGTTGCCTATTGGCCATGACACTCGCGCGCCTGATTCGAAACGGCTGGATGGACCTGCTCTCGGCATCCGCCTTCCCGGTACTTTGGCTGATGCGCGATCGATTCGACGCCGTTACCTCGATGAGCCTGTTGTTCTGGCCGGTGGTTTTCGAAATGTTCGCCACCGTGGCCCTCGTGCTGGCCGGCATGCTGGGCACGATCCGTTCTGCGCCGATTCGAAACGGCTGGTTTGTGCTCGTGGCCGCGGGATTCCTCGGCGCAGCGTGGTTGTGCGGCGCCAATGCGGGCACGCCACACATCTGGACGATCGCCCTGTGGTTGCTCATCGCCAAACTGATGCCGCCGGCCGGGTTGCGCGCCGGTTCGACGCCGCACCGCGAATGGGCGATCAAAGGCGCCGGTTATTCTGGACTGCTGTGGGGCGCGGGATTCGTCGCGACGATATTGTTGATGCTGGGCTTCTCCAGCGAAGCGGTACGCAACGCGCAAGGTGAACTCACCAGCACCTCTCCCGCGTGGATTTATCCCATCGTGTGGACGCCATACTTTTTCGCCGAAGCCGTGGTGCGTGCGTGGCGTCAGCCATTGCGGAGTCGCGCCGTGGATCGTCTCGACAGTCTTCGAACCCTCGTCTGTGTTGCGGTCTGCCTGTTCGTGAGCCCAAGATAGGTGCCGGCTGCGGAAGCCGAGGCCGGGAAGGCGCCGATCTCGATCGTTGCGCGAGGCGACGGGTTCGCGTTCGACCTGGTCGAGCAGGATGCGTACGAGACCGCCATCGCGCCACGCGATGTTTCCGGCCTCCGGATCGACGGCATGGAAGTGTTCCGCGGGCTCCCGCGCCGGCAACAAACCTTCATCGAACCTCGCACGCTTCGATGCGCCACCTGGCGAGGTCTTCCGCACCAGCAGTCACTCGCGCCCAATTGACGCACTGCATCTAGGAATCTGTCCTAGATACAGCGCCGTTGCACCTCGGTAGTCTTGCTCCCGAGCGAGTCGCATTGCATCTGGCAATCGCGCACCTCGCCCAGCTCAAAAAGGGGGAGCTGCGATGCGCCGGAATCCGATGTGGAGCTTTGCGGGGCTCGCAGTCGTCACTTCGCTTGTGGGGTCGCAACGTGCGTACGCCGATGCGGCGGGCGTCATGTGCGCCGCCGAAGCGACATGCGCGCCGATCGTCGCCAAGGATGCCGCGCGCTGCGCCGAGCTCGACACCGGGGTGCGCGCGTTGAGGCGCGATATGGGCAACCGTCGGATCCGATTCGCGACGTCGGACAGCATGCACCGCCACGCCACGAAATGGACGCTGACTGCCGGCGACCGCGCGCAGGTCGGGTTCAAATGAGCTCCGAACACTTCGAGGCGCGCGGCGCTTCCAGCCTGCTGGTCGTGATGCTGCACGGGTATTCCAAGGCGCCCGAGTCGCTGATCCACGTCGCGCGCGTCGTCGGCCGGGTCCACCCGGATGCCGACCTGCTGCTTCCGTCGATGCCGATGTCGCCGCTGTCCGTCGAGACGCCCGAAGCGGTCGCCAACACCGTGCTGAAACGCATCGACCAGGCGGTGCAGCAGCGCGGGGATCGTGGCGACGGCAGCGGTTACGAGCGCATCGTGCTGATCGGCCACTCCTGTGGTGCGATGATCGTGCGTGCGGTCTACGTGCGCGCGTGCGCGTGGGGCGGCGTCGATGGCGGCATGTGCGACTGGGCGAGTCGCGTCGATCGCATCGTGCTGCTGGCGGGAATGAATCGAGGCTGGACGGTGTCGCACCATCTCTCGCCGCTGCGCGCGCTGGGTTGGACCATCGGGCTGTTCGGTGCGTGGCTGATGCGAATCGTCAGTGGAAAATCGCCGATGATCATGAGCCTGCGACGCGGCCGGCCGTTCATCACCACGCTGCGGATCGAATGGCTGGAGATGCGCCGCCAGGCAGCGCAGCGCGGCGCCGGCGGCGCAACGACGATCCAGCTGCTCGGCACGATCGACGACATGGTGTCGCCGCAGGACAACATCGACCTGGTCGCCGGTCGCGACTTCCTCTACTTCGATGTACCGGCGTCAGGCCACGCGAACGTGGTCGAGATGGACGGCACGCGGGCGGGCGAGGCGCGCGCGCACGAGCTGGTGCGCGCGCTGCGCGACTCCGCCGACGACCTGCGCAAGGCGCAACAGATCCCGGACGACGACGCACCCGAAGGCAGCGACGATAGCGTCACCGACGTCGTGTTCGTCGTGCACGGCATCCGCGACCAGGGCCACTGGACCCATCGGATCGCGCGCAAGGTCAAGGCGCTCGGCGCGCAGTCGAAACGCAACTTCGCGACCGAAACCTCGACCTATGGCTACTTCCCGATGCTGCCGTTCCTGTTGCCGTGGCATCGCTGGGCCAAGGTCGAATGGCTGATGGACCAGTACGCCGAAGCCAGGGCGCGCTATCCGAATGCCGCGTTCTCCTTCGTCGGTCACAGCAACGGCACCTACCTGCTGGCGAAGGCGCTCGAGGTGTATCCGTGCTGCCACTTCAAGCACGTGGTCTTCGCCGGTAGCGTGGTGCGCCGCGACTACCGCTGGGAGCGCTACCTCAAGTGCGAACCACGTCGGGTCGAGGCCGTGTTGAATCACGTCGCCACCGGCGACTGGGTCGTCGCGCTGTTCCCCAAGACCTTGCAGACGCTCGGCCTGCAGGATCTCGGCAGCGCCGGCCACGACGGCTTCGCCAGCGACAGCGGCGTCGAGCAACTGCGATACGTGCGCGGCGCACACAGCGCGGCCCTCGACGAGAACAACTGGGACGCTATCGCTCACTTCGTGGTGCATGGCACGCCGAAGGCTCCGCCGGACTCGCTGCAGCACAAGGAGCAGAACCGCCTGATCGTACTGTCCGGCCGGTTTGCGCCACTGATCGTCGTGCTGATCGTCGCGATCCTGTCGGCGATCGTCGTGCTGATCATGCAATCGACGCTCGGAGAGTGGCAGAAGATGCTCTGGCTGGCGCTCTATGGATTCGTGTTGTGGAAAGTGCTGACGCG